>JBFWNO010000068.1:0-15215 GCA_050251015.1 Planctomycetota bacterium | reverse complement strand
CCATCCCTTCTTCGAGCACACCCGTTATCTGGCCATTGATCGCCGCATGTATTCCGAGAAGCTCAAGGAAGGGACCGATGTGCTGGATATCGAGGGCGATGCCTTGAGCGTCCCACTCAAGGAAGGTGTGGCCGACATGATGCTCAGCATCAGCATGCTCGAACACATGTCGGAACCTCTCGCATATCTTCGGGAAGCCCACAGAGTCTTGAAGCCCGGAGGCCGACTCTGCCTCTTCGTCCCCTTCAACACAGGCGTGCACATGGCGCCCTATGACTACTTCCGCTACACACGCTATGGCCTTGAACATCTCTTCCACAAGGCCGGATTCACGGAACTCGACATCCGCCCCTCCTGTGGGGCCTTCGCCACCGTGCTGGGCAACACCAAAAAGCTGATACCCCACTTCGCCGACAAGGGATGGCTTGTGAAAAAAATCGGATCCCTCCTGATCTGGAGAATCCTCATCCCCCTGTCCAACAGGGTCGACCACTGGGATACCAAAAGGGACTTCCCGCGGTTCTACCTCGCCTTCGCCCGCAAATCCCAATGAACACCCCCATTCCCATCCAAAAACCTACTGACGTGCCCAGGAGTCTCTACCCCCTGATGGCCTCTTACCGTCTGATACGGCGGGCCCTTGGGGGACGTGTCCCGGATGCCTGGGTTAATCCCATGCTCGATCGCCTTTGGCGCGAGGTGGGGCGGAATTCACTGCCAACTGCTGAGTCGCTTGATGCCCCCTCACCCCGCAGGCCCCTCTCGACCACCGATCGCTTCTACATCAGCTCGGTGAAGGAGTTGGGGATTGAACTTTACGAGGAACTCCACAGGGAGGCCGAAATCCTCGCCCACAAGGTGGAATCGGAGCCCCTTCCCGAACGTCAACGCCGTGGCAAGCACTACAAGATCGACCTCAACGGCGATATGTATGCCAACCCCCCCGAGAGCATCTTCACCCGTTATTCGCTCCAGCCGGCCCTCCTGGCCATCGCCAAGGACTACCTCGGCATGACACCCCGCCTTCACTCCACCGAGCTCCATCTTGATGTCCCGTTCGAGGGGGAAAGCGCCTCGGCCCAGAACTGGCATTATGACGGGCTCGACCACCGACTGGTGAAGGTTTTCACCTACCTCAGGGATGTCACCCCTGAATCGGGATGCCTGTGCGTGGCCGAGAACGTTCCCAGCACCAGGGAAAGGTTCCGCATCATCCGCGATCCCCGCTACCACAAGCGCAATGACGATAGGAACTCGCTGGTGGCCGAGCGGATCCCGTCCCACCAGATCCACCCCGTGCGCGGCCCAGCCGGCACTGTGATCGTGGCCGACACCGCCTCCCTGATCCACCGCGGGATCAAGCAGATTTCCAAGGCACGCCTGATGTTTGTGGCCACCTACACCTCTCCCCTGCCCTACGAGGAATGGCCACTGTCTCCCTTCGCCAGGTTATCCCCGACATCATCCCGACCCTAGAGAGATGCCGATGGCGGGTTCTGCGCCGATTTTCCTGTTCTAGCGGGTTTGCTTTCCACCGCAGGTTTGCACTTGAAAAGCGGCGCGGGGCCCGCTGTCGGCATCTATAATGACAGGCATGAAATCCAAGCTGAAAGCCATTGCCAAGGCCGTGCTCGACACCCCCGACGCCAAGGCTCCCCACTACAACCCCAAGATCACCCTGGCCACGGCGAATGAGCTCCTGTATTTCCGACGCCTCCTCGATCTGGTGAAGGGCCGGGCCGGCGACATCGTGGAGTGCGGTGTGGGCTATGGCCATTCACTGGTTCTCTGGAGTGCCCTGGCCCAGCTCGAACATCGCAAGGTCTGGGGTTTCGATTCCTTCGAAGGCTTCCCCGAACCCCACGAAAAAGACAAGAGCCCGCGGAACCCCCAGAAAGGCCAGTTCGCCAGCGATCTCAAGGGCGTGGTGAAACTCCTTGAGTCATCGGGCTTGGGCACCGAGTTTGTGCGTTCGCAGGTCACGCTGGTGAAGGGCTTCTTCAGCGAGACCGTGGGCAAGTACACGGGCTCAGGCATCGCTCTCCTGCACATCGATGCGGATCTCTACCAGAGCTACCTGGATGTGCTGAGCGTCCTGTATGACAAGGTCATCCCCGGAGGCGTGATCGTGTTCGACGAATACATGAACACCTACGAACATTACAAGTTCCCCGGTGCCAAAAAGGCCATCGACGAGTTCTTCATTCCACGAGCCGTGCCCATCCTCAGGGATGAGGCCCACGGCGGTTACTACGTCATCAAGCCCTGATCAGCCCAACAGGGACAGGACTTCGCGGGCGAGCCGGTGAGCCGAGCGCCCAGGCTCCGGACCCTCGAACATGGCTTTGAGACGGACCCTCCCTTCACGGCGGTATTCCAGATGTTCCAGTGATCGCCGCACAGCTTGGATATAGGTCGTGGGTGTGCCGGCCACTTCCACCCCCCCCGAGGCCACAATCGGGAGGTAATGCTCCCACAGGTAGAGATCCCTGACATGGCGGTCCTTGGGGCCGCCCGGTGAAAAATCCGCCCCCGGGTTGACGATGGGCACATCGAAGAAGCTGGCATCCACACTGACCGTGGAGCGGGTATTGATGGTGCACTGGGAATGGCGCAGGGTGTCGGCAAAGTGGATCATGTCGGCTTGGGTGGGGTTGTAGAAGTCTTTCATCTTCGCGTTCATGCGCCCTGGCTTCTCCACCACCAGATTGGGGAAATGCCCCAGGGCCTTGAAGGGCTCCATGTTGCCGGTCTGGTGGAAACGCACCAGCACGTTCGACCGGGGCAATTGCCCATCCTTGATGGCCTCCAACAAAAGCCTGACATCGTGGAAACAGGCGGGGGAAATCTTGTCGGGCACTGTGGTGTAGCTGATCAGGGGCAGGGATGGGTCGAGATCCAGTTCCTTGAGGAACACATCCCGTGGCTTCCCCGTCTTTGATATCGAGGCGTAATAATCAAATTGCGGGACACCCGTGATGACTGCTGATGTCTCCCAGCCTGGATAAAAATGAGCCAGTTCCCGGAACATGGTCTCGTTCCAGACGCCGATGCGGTCGCAATGGTAGGGCAGGCAGGTCTTGCTGGTCAGGTTGTCCCAGCTGTGGATCATCCCGAACACAGGAGTCCTCGTGGCCCTGGCCTTGGCCATCAACGGGAGCTCCTCCCAGAAAAAAGAATTGGTGGAAACCAAGAGGTCGGGACGGACACGATCCCAGAGGGCATCGACCGTGCGTGTGGCATGGGCCCTCTCATACATTCTGTCGAGGACAGGTTGGGGCAACAGCGGGAGCAGTGGGCCGAGCACCTTGTGGTTGAGGAACCAGCGATTCCAGCTGAGTTCCTTCATTTCCTGCTCCTTGTACTCCAGGACGAGCAGCGGGTGCTTGCGCTTGAACCGCACGTCGCGAAGGTCTTTGAGACGCTTTTCCCAGTCTGAGGGTTCGGCGGGAGGATAGGTCTCGAAAGTCACGCCGCGAGGAGCGAATTCCTCGCGGAGTCCATCAATCTCGGGATCTGGCAGGAGCACCACCAAACGGTGTCCGGCGGCCTCAATCTCGTCAAGGAAACCCGTGCGCAGGTAGTTCCGCAGAGTCAGTCCAAACAGGATGGGCAGGAGGATGGTTTTCTGTTGCGACATGACTCAAGTCTCCCACATCGGGCACGGCTTCAGAAGCCCCCCACCCCAACCCTCCCCCCAAGAGGGGGAGGAGTTATCCCTTTCGGGCCACCGCGCACATCTCGGGGGTCAGGTTCATTCGTTCGGTGATTGAAAAGAGGATCCGGCGCAAAAGAACCTTGGGCAGGTTCAAACCCCGCACCTTCAACATCTCATGACGGAACTTCGGGCGGGCAAAAGACTTGAACCCGATAAACCCCGCCCTTGCGACCAATTGACCCAGGGTCTCAGGTTCGAAGTGCCAGCAGTGCTGTTCAGGTTGAAGCCAGCGCTCGGTGATATGGGTTAGCCAAGAGAGTCGCATCTGCAGGAACTGGCCCCTGATATTGGGAACGGCCAGCATCAACAGCCCCCCCGGCTTCAGAATGCGCAGGCACTCCTTCAGCAGCTCGAGGGGATCAGGCACGTGTTCGAGCACGGCGAAACAGGTGACCACATCGAAGGAGGCTTCGGGAAATCGGGCATCCTGCAGGGTGCCTGTCCGGACATCCATACCCAGATGGTCACGGGTCCAGGTGGCCTTGCCGGCATTGAGTTCCACGCCATGGATTGAAAACCCGGCCTTGCGGGCCCCCTCCAAAAGAAAACCCTCGCCGGAACCCACATCCAGCAGTTCCCCTCCCGATGCCTGTGAGAGAAGCACTCCCAAGTAACTCCCACGGGACCTGGCCTTGTCGGCACGGTATTCGGGCGTCATCTTGGCTGGATCGAAGGTGCCATACTGCGACGCCTTCGTGCCTGCATGGTGAGGCAAGGGATGGTTGCGTGCGAGGCCGCAGGCCCGGCAACGCACGACGCGTTGCTCCCTCACACTTTCAAATTCATGCTCGCCGCACCAGCAGGGTGACGACGTCATCGTGACCGCTCCTGGCTGGCTCCGGACTCAAGGAAAGTCTTCTGTTCGCGGATGAAGTTGCCCATCAGGCTGAAGAGCGGAAAGGAACCCCTCAGAAAATCCTCTGATTTGTTCTTCAGTTTTCCGGCCTCCATCCAGCCCTGAGCTGTTTCAAGGGGATAGCCCAACTCATCCACAACTGCCCGGATCCTCTCCGAGGGCTCTCGCGGTTCCAGGAGCTTGCGCACCTCCTCCATCTGGTGGCCAAAATGCGACACGGCATGAAGGGCGCGGCCCAGGCCATGTGGCCAGGTGCAGGCCAAGGGCGAGGCTCCAAACCTCTGACGCATCTCCAGGCTGTCGGCCAGAACCTCGGTTCTGAAAGGATCAGCCACCTCTATCATGAAGGATCCCCATTGATCCCAGGGGGCATAGTGATACCTGGGCCCCCTGGGGCGGATCGCCAACGAACCGTCATGGCGCCCCTCCCGCGTGAAAACATCGTTCAGGAGGGGGTGGTCGGGATCGGGAGTCTCGGCCGGGTGGAGGGTGTGTTCCCTGAATGTGACTTCGCTGTGGATGGCCACATAGCCAGGAACGGGTTGGCATCCCGGTCTCCCCAGGGCCTCATCGGTCATCACCAGGGCTCCCCCGAGGGTCACAAACCAATCCACGCGCTCGATGTCTTTCGGCGTGAGCGTGACGGCGCAGGTCAGCACAAGGACCTGTTCAGGGTTGAGATCGACATCCTCCAACCTCTGACGTGAAATGTCCGTGATGCGGAATCCGAGGGATGTGAGTACGGTATCCACACGATCCTCATCCACCTTGACAAGGATTTCGCTGGAAGCCATCGTCCGATACGCGGCATCAACTGATTCGCTAGGCTCATACCGTGCCAGAGAGCGTCTGGTGCCCGAGAACGCAAAATCCTTACCCTCCGCCGACCTCCATTGAAAAAACTCCGTGTCGGTCCTGAATGTTATCCCCGTCACGGTGGAGAGGATCCTCCGTGCCAGTCGAGCCGTCATGCCATCGGCATCCGCCAAACCCCGTCCCAAGGCATCGATCACCTTGACATCCTTCACAAACGTCATGGCATAGTAGGCCCCCGCCCTCCTGCGCCAATCTCCATGGGATGTCATCGGTTCCAAGAGCCCGGGTAGATCCGGACATCCTCGCCGAGCCAGGGTGTACGCCGCCACCACGGCAACGTCCCACGAGCCATCCTCCAGCGCGGTCTTGAGAAGGGCGCTCTCGGCCTTCGTGAGCGCCGTCATTGTGCGCGCCAACTGCGCCACGGTCTCCAACCTGACACGGACATGGGGGCTGCCCATCAGCCTGACGAGGAGGTCCGAGGCTGCATCGGGTTCAAGCCTGGAAAGGAGAAGAACCTGGTTTCTTTCCAGGGTCTCATCCCCCTTGCACCGCGACGCTGCCAGGGCCATCTCGCCCTTGTCACCGGCGCGTGCGCAGAGGTAAACGGCCCAGGCCCTGACCCCGGGATCCTTGTGCCCCAACAAGGGTGCGAGCTGGTCGGCCTTGATCATGGCCCCCGCCACGGACAAGACCTCCAACTGCCAGACAAGCTTGCCAGGGTGAGTCTCCAGTGGCAGATCCCCCACAGTGTGTCCCAAACGACGGAGGGCCACCCCGGCCCTGATCCGCAGATCACGGGTCTCCAGGGCCCCGGCCAGATCCCACAAGGATGAAAGCGACTCGGGTCGACCCAACTCACCCAAGGCCCTGATGGCGGCACCCTGGATCATGGGCACGCGTGTCAACAACTGTTCCCGAATGAAAGGCAGGGCCTCAGGCAGACCGGTGACGGCAAGGGCCTCCAAGGCCCTCACCCTGGTGCGATCCCCCCGGCTTTTGCGGCAAAACGCTGCCAGCTCCACCACGGCCTCCTTGCCACCCAAGACACCGAGCGCCTCAAGGGCCGCGGCTTCGGTCGATCGGACGGCGGCAAACGCCGCCAACTGTTTGGGGGCATCCGGCGGGCCGGCCTTACGCAAGGCACGGGCCGCCGCCTGCCTCACCGGCCATACGTCTCCCTTCACGGCCAACTGGACGAGGATTTTCCCATCGATTTGGATGTCACCCTTTTCAACATCCTCGAGCACCCGGACTTGATCGATGGGTCGTCCGGACTCCAGCAATCTTGACGCCTCATGCTGTGGCTCGGCAAGCAGAAGCACCATGGCGAGTTCAACCCTCCACATGCCGGCTCCATTGGGGGTCCGTTGCAGGATGGTCGGTACGGTAGTGAACCCCACGGCTTTCCGTGCGGGCCCGTGCCGCCTCCACCACCAGCTTCCCGACAGACAACATGTTGGAAAACTCCCATTGCTCTTGAGTCTCCAGGACACGCCCTTCCATCATTCCAGACCATTCCATGAGACGCTGGCTGGCCTCATCCAGGCCTGAGGCATCCCGCTCGATGCCTGCCAAGCGCCACATCAGGGCCTTGAGTGAGCCCCTGAGGTCGGCCGTATCGAGGGTGAACGGTCTCCCTAAGGGCATCGGCAGGCGCATGCCAGGAACGGATGGTTGCCCCTGGGAACCCGTCATGGAGCGTGCGGCCCGGGCCCCCAGCACCAATCCCTCCAGCAGGGAATTGCTGGCCAGCCGGTTCGCACCGTGCAATCCCGAAGCCGCCGCCTCTCCGGACGACCAAAGGCCGGGTAACGATGTGCGGCCTTCCAGGTCGACCTTGAGTCCGCCGATGTGGTAGTGCGCGCTGGGATGGACGGGCACCGGGGTCTTGGCCGGATCCAAACCCACATCCAGGCAGGTGCGGTGGAGCGCGGGAAACGCCGTGGCAAAATCACGCAGGCTCCTCAGGTCGAGGTACACCCGTGTATCCCGTGTCTGGCGGATCCTGCGCAGGATGGCCCGGCTGACGACATCGCGAGGGGCCAGATCACCCATGGGATGCTCATCCTCCATGAATCGCTCGCCCTTTCTATCAATCAATCTGGCACCCGCACCACGAACAGCCTCGCTCACGAGCATGCGGGCCGCACCGGCCACATAGAGGGTGGTCGGGTGGAACTGCATGAACTCCATGTCGCGAAGCACGACACCCGCCCGGTGCGCCGCGGCCATCCCGTCACCGGTGGCCACGGGGGGATTGGTCGTTTCACGCCACACCTGACCGCATCCCCCACTCGCGAGGAGAATCCTCGGGGCCCGCACCACCAGGGCCTCGCCACCGCGGAGAAAGAGGGCCCCGGCCAAGACACCCTCAACCACCAGGAAATCCACGAGGAACAATCGTTCCATCAGAGTGATGTTCTGCCTTTTGCGAACCTCGTGAAGGAGAATGCGGATGATTTCCTTGCCCGTCTGGGCGCCATCGGCGTGCAGGATCCGGGGATGGCTGTGCCCCCCTTCAAGACCCAGAGCCCACTCACCCTTCTCCGTGTCAAAGCGCGCTCCCCAGCGTACGAGGTCGGCAAAAGCCTCGCGGGCGCCGGCCACGACCTCCTTCACCACCACCTCATCACAAAGCCCGCAGCCCACCTCCAGGGTGTCGGCAACATGGCTGGCACTGCTGTCCTCGACACCGAGGGAGACGGCAATCCCCCCCTGGGCCTCATGGGAACTGGACTGCTCGGCGGAACCCTTGGTGGCCACCAACACACCCATTGATGGCGGGAACTCCAGTGAGGCGCGCAGACCGGCAACCCCGCTGCCCACCACGAGACAGTCTGTGAAGAGCTGCGGGACAGCCCGCAGGTCCACTAGAGGGAACCGAAGAAGAGGAGATCGGGGGCGTACAACCGCCCATTGCGATGGGCGATCAGCAACGCCTTCACAATCCGCCCCTCGAACTTCTTGTTGGCCTTGAGGTAGAAACTCTTGAGCACCCGTTCAATGGGCAATCCTTCTCCCTTGACGCCATCCTCCGTGGTCATGTGGTCGAATTCCGATGCCACACCGACAATGGCACTGACCACGCCGATGGCCGGCCCCTTGAGCCCCAGGGGCCCGGACCCGTCAAGCCGCTCATGAATATGAGTGACAGCTTCGGAAATCTTCTCAAATCCTGGGATGCCAGCCAACATGCGCACGGTGCGGTCCCGCACCACCACGGGGTCGCCGGTGACCTTGGGATCGAGGCCGATCTTGCCAATTTCATGCAAAAGAGCTGCAAGTTGGACGGTGCGCGTGTCATCAGGAGGAAGCTTGAGTTCCTCGGCCATGGCCACGGCATAGGCCATCACTCTCTGGGCCCTTCCGCGACGGGCCGCCGTGCCTTCGCTGGCCGCGGTGAGCAACTTGATGGTGTTAAGGAACATGTCGCGGTGCACCCGATGGGCCTCAAGGGTCTCAAGGGCCAGGCCCACCTGCAAGCCCACAATGTTCGCCAGTTCGAAATCATCCTCGTTGAAGGCAGGCGAGCTCACCGTGCGCCCCAAGTAAACGCATCCCAAGACCTTGTCGCCCACTGCCAGGGGGGCGGCGATGAAACTCTCGATGCGCTTGCCTACGATGCTTTGGTTGGCCTTGAATCGGGCGTCGCTCATGGCATTCCGGCTCATCAGGGGACGGCCCTGTTCCATGACCCGCCGAGCCACAGACTGCGAGATCTTCACTGTGCTTTCCTGTCCCAACACATGGCGCGCTTTCAATCCGCCGACATCAGGCATCAGGAAGGCCACCAGGTCGGCTCCCAGCGTTTCCTTGACCAGAGTGGCCACATCGGCCAAGAGGCGCTCGCTGGAAAGACGGCTGGAGGCCAGTACATGGGTCAAGGTTTGGAAAAAGGAAAGGATGCGCTGGGAACCCTGGCTGCCCGTTGGAGCCATCGTGGCAAGAAGGGGATCGATGGAGAACTCCACCGTGGAATTGGAGGCCTCGGACTCGTGAAAGAGATCCTCATGGGCCACATGGCGGAAGGGATCGCTGTCGTCTTCAAAGACATAGACAGTGGCCCCGATGCGGATCTTGTCACCCATCTGCAAGATCTGTTCGTCGATGGCTTTCTCGTTGACGAAAGTGCCATTGCGGCTCTTGAGGTCGCGGATGAAGACCATCTCGCCGATGCGGAAGATCTCGGCGTGTTGGCGCGAAGCGGCCTTGTCGTGCACGATGATGTCGCCGGTGTCCCGGCCGAGGCTCAGGGATTCCTTTTCAAGCTCGATGAGATGCCCCTCATCGCGCCCCACCTTGACCTTCAACCTTGCCATGACGGCCCTCCCGGGGAAACTGGGGTCATTCTAGCATGGCGGTCAGGCCCTCTGGACCGCCTCCAGATTGAGGACCCTGTCACTGGATTCAAGATGGGCAGGGTTGTGCGTCACCAGGATCAGGGAGGCTCCGCTCTCGGCGCAGGATTGGCGGATGAGGGCCATGACCTCGCGCCCCGTGGCGGGATCCAGATTGCCCGTGGGTTCGTCGGCAAAAAGAAATCGCGGTTTATGGAGGAGGGCCCGGGCCACCGCCACCCGCTGACGCTCCCCACCGCTCAAGGTGGGTGGACTCTGATGGAGCCTCTCGCCCAGTCCCAACCGGGCCAAGAGGTCGCGTGCCGATGGAACGGCACCCTTCAATCCCTTGAATCTGCCGGGCAAGGCGGCGTTTTCCAACACACTGAGCTCCTCGACAAGGTGGAAAGCCTGAAAGACGAAACCCATGTCTTTGGACCGCACTTGTCTCCGGCGAGGCTCTCCGGCGGAGCCCAACTCCTCACCATCGATCAGAAGCCGGCCCCCATCAGGCCTGTCGATCAGGGACAGGATGTTCAAGAGGGAGCTTTTGCCGCATCCGGAGGGACCCACAATGACCAGGTTTTCCCGTGGAGCCAGCTCAAGACTGACGCCCGAGAGGATCTCCACGCGTGATTTCCCCAGACGGTAGCCCTTGGAAATCCCTTCGGCTTTCAATGCCATGGGCACGATTCAGTATTCCGCGTTGACCAGCTCCACCTGGAAGATGAGCGTGGAGTTCGGCGGGATCGGACCTGCCCCGCGGGCTCCATAACCCAGTGCGGGGGGAATGCGGAAAAAGTAGACATCACCGATGCACATGAGCTCCAGACCTTCATCCCATCCCTTGATCACCATCCCCTCTCCCAGGGTGAAACCAAAGGTGTCCTTGCGGTCATAAGACGAATCGAATTTCGTGCCATTCTCAAGCCATCCGCAATAATGGCAGGTGACGGTCTGTCCGCGGCTGGCAGGTGTCCCGGCCCCATGCTTGCCCACGGCATACTCCAACCCTGACTTGGTCTTGGACCATGTGATCTTCTTGAGATCAGGGCAAACGGGCGGATGCTTGACGAGTTGTTCCTGTGCGGCCATGGGGCACTCCCTTCAGGGCTCATCATATCGCAACACCGTCCCCCTAAGGGCATAATGAAGGGATCATGGAATCACCCCCCGATAGCATCCATCACCAGATCAAGCACTGGCCCGCCCTCAGGCAATTCGCATCCGACAAAATGAGGAAGATCGGTCTTTTCGACACCTCTCTCTTCTTCATGGATCTCTATTGCCTCAAACCTGGCCAGGAACAAAAGCCGCATGAGCACGCTGTCCACGATAAGGTGTACGTGGTCCTGGAAGGAGAGGTTGAAGCCACACTGTCGGGTCAAACCTCCATCCTGAAGGCAGGCGACTGCATCCTGGCCGAACATCCCAGGCCTCATGGCGTGAAAAACGTGTCATCGGCCGAAGCCACCCTCCTGGTGTTCATGACGCCCAATCCGAATCGCTCATGAGCCGTCGGCAGTTGAGTTTGGCTTGGAGACTGACTCTCCCTGTGACCGCGTCCTGTCTGCTGTTCACTTTCACTGGCTTCTGGGGTGAATCAGGGTGGCTCATGGACCTGACAAGCCATTTCCGCCCCCAATACCTGGCCTGGCTCGCGTCCACCGCCTTGGTGCTCGCCTTCCGTTCCAACGGACGCTGTCCCTTCACAAAGGTCGTGATCACACTGTCAGCGCTTGCCGCCTCGGTGAACCTGGCCATGTTGGTCCCCTACTGGATTCATCCGCCTGTCGCGGCCAGGGTCTCCTCCACTCCGCTCAAACTGGTCGCTTGTAACGTGAATTCCTATTTTGGGGACCCGGGAAAGGTGGAACGCATGGTCCGCGATGAAAATCCGGACGTGTTCCTGTTGACAGAGGTCACATCGCAATGGCTCGTGGCCTTGAAAAATCTCAGAAGAGATTGGCCTTACGGCTGCTCCGAAGACAGGGAAGACAGTTTCGGCATCGCCCTTTACTCAAGGAAACCTGTGAGGGAAGCCAAGATCGAACACCTGGGGAGCCAGGGCTTGCCCTGCATCCGCGCCGTGCTGGAGCATGACTCACAATTCTTGACACTGCTGGGCACACACCCGGCCCCGCCCAAAAGCCCTCGATACGCCCAGTGGCGCAACGAGGACATGGCGGCGATGCCGTCTTTCCTGGGATCGAAAGGACACCGGATGATTCTTGGCGACCTCAATTCCACCATCTGGTGCGCCCCCTACAGAAAGCTGGTGAGGGAGGCCGGCCTGCAGGATGCCGCCAGGGGGTTCGGATGGAAACCCACATGGCCCACCATGCTGCCGTTGCTGGGCGTGGCCATTGATCATGCCCTAGTTTCACCAGGCATCATCGTCACGGAGCACCGCCTGGGCCCCGGCATCGCCAGCGACCACTGGCCGCTGGCGGTCACGGTGACGCTTTCGGCCGATTAGAGAAACAGCATCCCGGCCAGCACACCCGTAGCCATCACGGTCACTCCCAACACCATGGCAGTTTTCAGTCGCCCCGCACAACCTGCAAGAACCAGTAGCACAGGAAGGCTCACCGGGGGAAGAACCACAAGGAGGGCCGCCGCCGGACCCGTGAACCCCTTTTCAATCATCTGGAGGGCCAGCGGAATCTCTGTCCAGGTGGACACCATCAAGAGTGTGCCCCCCACCGCCGACACCACCACACTCATCAGGTCGTTGCCGTAGGCTTTGGGAAGACCCTGAACGATCGCCGAGGCCACCACCGTGCACACCATGAGAGTGGGCAACATCACCAGGGCAATCCTCCCGGAAATGTTCAACCACGCCGCCAGGAAGGCCCCCGGAGCGGTATGGGCGCGCGCTTCAAGTGCCTCCTCAAGTCCGAAGAACCGGGCATAGGCATTGGCCCACCGCACAGCCATACCCGAGATCCCTCCACGGGGCGCACCCTCGGGAGCGGCATCCCACTTGGCTGCCAGCGAGGCCACCCCATATGTCACCAACAAGGTCACAAACACCCCTGCCACAATCCTCAGGGCCGCATAGGGAAGTGGTAACAACAGGGAGGACAGGATCAGGGTGCTGATATTGAGCATGGGGGCACCCACAACGAAGGCGAGCGAAAAATTGGATGTGGCCCCGCGCTTTTCAAGCGAGGGGACAATCACGGCGGCGCAGCAGGAACAAAAGGGTTGGAAGAGTGCATACAGGCCGCCGGAAAGACTTCCTCCGAAACCCGGGCGACACATGAAGTTGCGGAAAAAGCGTGGCAACACAAGCGTGGCGAGACCCGACAGCAGGATTCCGAGCATAGTGGCATGCCACACAGTCAACATATAGGAACCTGTGAGCGCGAAGGGTCTTAGCCACCCACCTTCCACACCGAAGGCATCGAGCCACCCCGTACCGATCTTGCCGGCCGCGGCCAGGCGTGTCGCCGCCACACCCCTATAGGTGAAGAGGTCCACAAGAACCAGTGCCACGATGGAAAACACGAACCCCCCCAAACAGGTATTCGTTACGGAAGTCGGCAATTCGGCTTCAGCTGAACGCAATGATCTGGAGAAAAAAAACAAACCCACGATCCCGCTGAGGAATATCCAAAGCTGTCCGGGGGCATAAATCCCGTAGGGCGATTTCCAGATATAACCCAGATTGTCGGCAAAGAGGAAACCACGACGGAAATCAACCAGCGCCAAAAGGATCAGGCCGATGGAAGCCACGGCACCCACCAGGTAAAACCTATAACGGGATGGAATAGCTGAACTGGTGGCAGGATCTGCTGAAACGCTAGACATCCTCGACTCCTTTGATGTTCCCTGATTGTATGCAGGGAGACGTCAAAGGACTCTTAAGGAATGCGAAGCATGAAGGCTTCTTTGGCGGAGCAGCCCACAGGTGTGACCATCACATTGAAGATCAGGGCAAAGAACACACCCACCGCCGCCAGCATGAAGACCCTTGATAGAAGCAGAAACATCGCGCCCTCCGCATTACAAATCGCAAACCATGTGCCAAACTTGGAGATCATCCGCCCAGATTTTCTAGCGGTTAAATCGTTGTTTATGGCGCACATAGGCCAATTTGAAGACGCTCGTCCTATTTCTTTACTATCAGGAAGACATAGGCATAATGATGCCATGCCCAGCCAATTTGAGACCCTATCACTTCCCGGCGTGGTTTTGGTCACACCCCGTGTTTTTGCCGACGCGCGAGGTCATTTCAAGGAAACCTTCAAGGCATCCGAATTTGCCACAGCGGGACTTCCCTCTGACTTTGTCCAGGAAAACGTATCGGTATCCAAAAAGGGTGTGGTCCGGGGCCTGCATTTCCAGGTGCCCCCCATGGCCCAAGGCAAGTTGGTTCAGGTGATCCGGGGCTCCATCCTTGATGTCGTGGTTGATATCAGGAAATCTTCTGCGGCCTATGGAAAACACTTGGCCGTCACCCTCACGGCCCACAGTCACCAAATGCTCTGGGTTCCCGAGGGTTTTGCCCATGGTTTCGCCTCATTGGAAGACAACACGGAAGTGGTCTACAAGGTCACACGCGAATACGCACCCGCCTGCGACCGAGGCATCCTCTGGAACGACCCTGATTTGGGCATCGATTGGAAAACGCCCACCCCCCTCCTATCCGACAAGGACACGAAGCATCCCCGCTTGAAGGATGCAGGCCCCCTTTTCTCCTGATTCCATCTCTTCCACTTCTCTGAGATAATCCTGGCCCCTTAAGGAGCCCCCCATGTTCAAGAAGATCCTCATCACCGGTTTCGTTTTGATCGCCCTGCTTTTGGTCGGGGGTTACTTCTTCGGGCAAAAGGCCTTCAGCAAACTCGTGTCGGTGGCCGTGGAAACGGCGGCCCCGCCCCTCACGGGCTGTCCCGTGAAACTTGCGGGCGTGGATTTCAACCCTTTCAATGGCACCTGCGTGATCAGGGGATTTGCCCTGGGCAACCCAGAGGGTTTCACCCAGGATCCCGAGCTCGGGGCCTTCAAGGTCGCCTCCATCAAGGTGGAGATCGATGTCCAGAGCCTCCTGAGCGACACCATCGAGATCAAGGAAGTAGTGATCCAGGATCCCGTGATCACCTACGAACAAACCCTCAAGGGCACCAACTTCGGTGCCATCCTCGACAATCTGGAAAAGGTGGCCCCCGCTTCTGGCGAGGCCCCCAAGGAAGAACCGAAGGAGGATGAGGGCCAAAAGGAAGAAGGTCCTGCCATCCATATCGGCCGTGTGCTGATCGAGGGCGCCAAGATGAAGGTGACGAGCGAGATCCTCACCCACCAAAGCACCCTCACCATTCCTCTCCCCACCATCGAGATGACGGATCTCGGCGGCAAGAAGGGTGATAAGGGTTCCTCGATCGCCGATGTGGTGAAGGAAATCGTCAACGACATCTGGGCCGCCATGGGCAAGGCCCTGGCCTCTTGTGCCGATCTGCCTGATGCCATCAAGGACGGC
>JBFWNO010000067.1:0-15311 GCA_050251015.1 Planctomycetota bacterium | reverse complement strand
AGTTGACTGTTGTCCCATGCCAACTGGAAGCTCTCATCGCCGTAGAAGGCGCCGACGTAGCCCTGCTCGCGCCACAGGCGATTGGTGAAGCCGGCCAACACCTTGGCGTTCATCCCATAGCCCGCCTCCTTGATGAAGGTGCGCAGGCCAGGTTCGAGGGGGGCCTCGATGGTGATGGTGCGCAGGATGGTGAAGGGAAGCGCCAGGATCACGGCGTCGGCCTCGACCTCGAAGCCCTTGAAGCTGAGCTTGTACTTCTCGCCAGCCTGACGGACGGCTTCCAGCTTGGCCTCCAACTTGATCTGATCCTTGAGGCCGGCCACGAGCCCGTCGACGAGGAGCTCATTGCCACCGCGAACCTTGTACCGCTCATCCGAGGTGCCCAAAAGGCTGACCTCGGTGTCGGTGACGGTGGGCAGGATCCAGAGGATGTTGAGGGCGGTCTGGTCGCCGATGTCGGAGCCCATCTCGGTGGTCATGGCCACGTTGAGGAGGTCGCGGATCCAGCCCTTGGCCCCGATGGAGTCGAAGTACTGGGCCAGGGAAAGTTTGTCGAAGTCGGCGAGGGCCTTCTCATCCTCGATCTTCCCGGCATCCTGGGCGATGCGCTCGACGAGGGGGCGCAGGGCCTGCACGACTTCCTCGGTGGAGCGGATCTTCCCGCCGAAGTAGTAGCTTTCGCCCTTGAGGGCCTTTTCGCTGGGGGCATGGCAGTCCATCAGCGGGAGATCGAATTCCTTGACCAGTTCCATGATGTCGGCATGGGAGGTGTCGATGAACTCGGCGCCGAGCTCCACCGTGAGTCCGGGGGCCAGCACATCGCGGCCCGTGAGCACGCGGCCGCCGGGCCTCTTGGAGGCCTCGTAGATGGTGGCCATGTAACCGGCCCTCTTCAGGTGGCGGGCCGCGTTCAACCCTGCGAGCCCGGCGCCCACAATGGCGATGTCCATCGGCCGGCCCTTGGTTGTGCCCGACATCGAGCCGCAGGCATTCAAGAGGGGCAGGGCTCCCGCCAGCGCAGCGACCTGGCCCGTGGTGCGCAGGAACTGGCGGCGGGTCCATGGCTTCGAGCCGAGTCCCTGGAGTGAGGCCTCTTCAGCGTTGGCCTTGGCGGCCTGGGCCATCAACTTCTTGACTTGCTCGAAAAAGGGTGTGTGGGCCATGGAGTCCTCTTGGGTTTTGGTTGGGAAACGGTTGCGTGAAGCCTAAGCTGTCAGAGTCACATTATTGAAGATCCCTGTGACGGTGAAAAGTCGTTGCCTGGCATGAATTCATATAATCAATGCTCAAAATGGGCAAAAAAATCAACGTTCTGGGTATCCACGACGGCCACAACGCCACCGTGGCCATGATCCAGGAGGGTCAGACCCGTTACTGCGCCAGTGAGGAGCGTTTTTCTGGCAGGAAGAACGAGATCGGCTTCCCCATTCTGGCCATGCAGGCCGGGCTCAGGGAGATTGGGCTGGATCCCTCGATGCTGGATGCGGTGGCCTTCTCTTCCATCCATATCCCGCCCTACTGGCTCAAGACCAAGCGGGAAACCCTCTTCACCATCGATGATTACCTGAAGGAGCAGAGGGAATACTGGTATCCCCTCCTGTTTGAGGGGCGCGAAAACCTGGAATACCGCCAAACGGTGATCGACAACCCCCGGTTCCACGAGCCCTCATACTACGACTTCAAGGACTACCCGATGATCACCTCGAAGGAGGAAGACATCAAAAATGTCACCTCCATCCGCCAGGAGGCGATCCGGCGCTCGCTGGGCATCGATCTCCCCATCGCCACCTACGACCACCACCTCTGCCATGCGCATTACGCCTATTTCGCCAGCCCCTTCCGCAAGGAGCCCTGCCTGGTGTTCACGGCCGACGGGGGCGGAGACGGCTGCAATGGTACGGTGTGGATCGCGGAACACGACACCCTGCGCGAGATCCGGCGCAACAACTGCTCCGATCTGGCCCGGATCTACCGCTACATCACCCTCCACCTGGGCATGAAGATGGGGGAACACGAATACAAGGTCATGGGCCTGGCGCCCTACGCGCCCGAGCATGAGATCAAACGCTGCCGGGCGGTGTTCGACACGCTGTTCAAGATCGAGGACGGCATGATTGTCTACCGCAACAAGCCCAGGGACCTCTATTACCATTTCCGGGAGGCCCTCGAAGGGCGCCGCTTCGATGCCATTGCCGCGGCGGCGCAGGCCATGGTGGAGGAGGTGGGCAGTCAGTGGGTGGAGAGCCAGGTCCGCTCCACGGGGATCGGCCGAGTGGTGTTTTCCGGCGGTCTTTCCATGAATGTGAAGCTCAACAAAAGGATTTCGGAGTTACCCGGGGTGCGCGAGTTTTTCTGCGCGGCCAGCGGCGGCGATGAAAGCCTGGCCCTGGGCGCAGCCTATGCGGAGGCCGCCGTAAGAAAGGCCCCGGCCGGGGATTTTGTGGATTCACTCAGGGGGGTCACGGAAGCCCGCGATGCGGCGCTCGAGGTTCTTTCCTCGATGAAGAACGTTGATCTGGAGGTGAACGCCGGGAACAAGCGCATCGCCCAGCTCCTCGCGCAGGGGAAGGTGGTGGGGCGGGTGGAAGGCCCGATGGAGTTCGGCGCGCGGGCCCTTGGCAACCGCAGCCTGCTGGCGCACCCCTCGTTCCCCGGGATCCGCGAGAAGATCAACCACCAGATCAAGGGCCGCGATTTCTGGATGCCCTTCGCGCCGACGGTCCTCGACAGCCATGCCGAGCGTTATCTCCTGAGATCCAAGGGATGCCATGCCGAGCACATGACCATGGCGCTGGACACCACGGAGCTCGGGCGCAAGGATCTTGATGCCGCCGTGCACGCCGCCGACCACACGGCCAGGGCCCACATCCTGAGGAGGGAGCTCAATCCTGATTACTACGACCTCATCGAATCCTTCGCGCAGATCACCGGCATCGGGGGCATCCTCAACACCTCCTTCAATCTCCACGGCCTTCCGATCGTCAGGGGGGCCAAGGAAGCCCGGCATGTCTTTGAAAATTCCAGGCTTGATGCGATGGTGGTGGCGGGGGTGCTGGTTATTCGGAAGTGATTGTTAAGAGTCGCAAATAAGATTTGCCGGTGTTTGTGTGCAAAAATCTGGGATGTGTGATTGAAAATGGGGTCCCTGATCGGACGTTGTTGGAACTGTATGAGGGTTATTTTCATGAAAAACCAAAGGTTGCCATATTTAAGCTTATAGAGGCAGTTAGGGCCTCGTGATTGAGTTAATCAAGCGCTAAATCCATATGCAGTCATGGACATGAGCTTCGCCACTTAGCCTAGCTAAAACGATCCCAGCGTAGAGATTGGCAAGCAGGAGCCACCTGCGGGCGATTACAGCAATTTTGATTTGAAGTAGAGCGGCCGATTTGAATATGCGCCAACCCCCTAATTAGAAACAGCTTGACACATTGATAGCACATGATAGTGTATAAAAGTCATTGATAGCTTATGGAGGTCGTATGAGTGATACCTACAGCATCCCCGAAGCGGCCAAATATCTCAAAGTCAGTGAACCCACGCTCTATCGCTGGATGAAAGACGGAACCCTGTCCTATTTCAAGGTAGGGCGCCGCACCTTCTTCAAGCGCGAGAACCTCGATGCCCTGGGGGTGCAGCATACCTCGGTGCTGGAAGTGGAGCGCAAGAAGAATCTCTGCACACATTGTGGGCACGGGCACATGGTGGAGGGGCGGATCCAAAGCACAGGGAAGATCTATTTCCGCCCCAAGGACACCAAGTTTCTGACCCTCAAGGATCCGAACATCAACATCGAGGCCATGGTCTGCGAGGCCTGCGGGTTCATGAAGCTGGTGGCCGACACGGCCAAGCTCAAGGAATTGATGCCGGAGGTGAGCAAATGAATACAGGATTGAATGAAAGGTGATTCTGGCGCCATGAAAGAACATTGGATTCGCAGCGAACGGTTTCTGTTGCTGGTGGCGCTGCTTGCTCTGCCCAGCCTGTATGTGGGTGTGGTCCATGCCTGCATGTGTGGCTTGTTCGCACATGGGGGAAGCTGGATGGCCAAAGGGATCTTTCTCGCGGGATACCTTCTTTTGGGAGTTCAAGCCATTCTGGCTCTCAGAACTAATCCCCACCACAGGGCCCTGGCGGTTATGGGAATGCTGTCGATGGTTTTGATGTTAGTGGAACCCTTCACATCTTTATTGATGCAACTATCCATCGTTGTTGTGTTGGGCATCAGGATGGGAGTCAGGAAATTCAAAAGGATCGAGGTGACCCCGGTTCAACCAGTTCCATACAACAGGAATGATGTCCTGACCTTGATCATAGTTTCATTGATTCTATTTGCACTTCTCACATGGGCAGTTAACAAAGGGCCTCATATGAGGGAGCGAGCCAACATTACCAATTGCGCATCGAATCTCAAGCAATTATCGTTGGCCATAGAAGAGTATAAAAACAAATACCAGTGCAGCCCCTCAGCATTTAGCGACATGGTTTGTGGAGTTCGCCATCATGCCAGCAATTCCAAGGGCGAGTCGTATGTGGAATGCCTCTTCATGGGCAAGGATGCGGTTCTTCGAGATTCCGCAATACTGAATTGCCCAAGTTATGCGGGTAAAGCGAACCTATTTATAAAGGGAGCCGAACCAAAAAATTTCGATATTGGAAAATGTTCGTATCTGTTTCCAGCGGTGGATTGGACGCCAGAGCAGATTGCAGCCTCGGGATTTCAAGGAGGCCATGTGCCCCTCGTCATTGAGAGGGCGGGTAACCATGAAAATGGCTCCAATATTCTTTTCACAGATGGCCAAGTTGAATTTCTAAAATTCGATGAATTTCCTGCGCAAATGCATTACCAGAATGCAGAAGATCCTGAATCGCCAGTGGTGGACAGGAACGGAAAGGTGATTTTGGCGCCATGAAAAAACCATGTATATGCATTCTCTTCTTGTTGGGAAGTCTCTCATTGAGGGCCGATGGAATGGCGTTCGTTGGTGATGAAACAACCTACGACCCACTCCCAGACAGCACAAAGAGATCATCGAGCTTATGAGGCTGCTTGAATAGGGGTTACTTGCTCATTGAGCCTTTTTTAGTTCGAAAAATATCCTTTCTGGAAAATCAAATGTAGGCCAATACATATGATAAAACTCAGGCATCAAACAACAGCACATTACTGGGTACGGAAAAGTGTTGCAGTTGTATTGCGCTCCTGTAGATTCGTAACCATCTTTCTTTAGCTGAATCATTGCCAGGCTGACGGTCCTTCTTGTATCAATAAATGTGCATGGAGTTACACCTATAAACTTTGTATTTATGAACACATCAGCACCTTGGGGATTGCTATCTATGTGCACTGTTCTAGACCAACAGCTTGATAATAAAATCAGACTAAAAGCAATAATTAGGCGACTCATCACTCTCGCCAATTCAACTTTGTTTTACATTGCAGTTTGGACATAGTGGGGCAGGCCCAAAACACTCCCAGCCCAACTTCCGGGCTTTTATTGCAGCACGACCAGACCAATTGATGACATCCTCTTCGCTGTCATTTTGCCCGAAATGATCGTCATGCAATTCTTCGCAATTACGCAGGCATTTACTGCATTGCAGGCTAAGGATGAGATACAGATGCCAACGTAAATCATCTTGTGCCCAATCATCATTAACTTCATAGGGCATAACTGTCATTCAATCATTTTATAAGTTGTCAGTTCGATAATCCGGTTAGGGGTTAAATTGTCGAACTCTCATAAATACATAAGGCAATTAGACTTATGGAATATTGGGGTAAGTGACCGGGTAGTGGTAGAACCAATTTTGTTGTCGCTACAACAGTTTTTCGTTCAAAGGCAGCACAAAGAGATCATCGAGCTCATGCGGCTGTTTGAGGCGACTTGACTACTTTTTCTCTGACAGCCCTTCACATACAAGCCTGACTTCTAGTAGCTTCAAGGCCATTGGGTGAAGATGGGCCCTATCAAGAGTCATCATCTTCTTTCTCCCCAACTTCTTATCCAATATGGCAAGAGTTTGAATCAATGGGTCCTCATCCAAAATAGCCTGATCCAAAGTAAGACTGTGGATGTACTCAAAGCATGATTGGTAAGCGTCCTGGCGAGAAAGCTCGCCATACCCAACAGGCATTTTTTCAAAATTAGACTTCGCATCTTCGGAAGGGGGGATCCCTGCTTTGTTGTTGAAATGGGCTCTTGTACAAAAGTTTGCGATTTCTTCTTTATCAACCGTAATCCATGCCCGCCCACATGAACAATTGCCATAACGCGTGCTGTTGATGGTTATCCGCTTGCCAAGTGAATCGGCGAATCGTTCCTCAACTAGGCTCTTTAATTTTGACCATTTCATAATGGCCATCTTAACAATGGATAAAATTTGGAAGTAAGTGGGGTGGGTAACCGGATTCGAACCGGCGACATCCAGAACCACAATCTGGCGCTCTAACCAACTGAGCTATACCCACCACGTCGGAATGCGAAGATTAATGGAATATCAGGCTCCGGGCAAGTGGGGCCCTTGTCCTATGGCTTAGCGCTCGGAATGCCCGTCGGGCTCGGGGGAACCGGGCTCCCGGGGAGCCTGATCCTTCGGAGGGTCGATGGCGGGGGATTCCCCCTTGGAAGCCTCTGCCCTGTCGCGCAGGATCTTGATGATGTTCTGGAGAGCCTCGGCCTCGGCATCGTTGCGGGTGGCGAACTTGAGCCCGGCCTTGCCGTCGCCCGCCGTGCCGCTGACCCAGCGGACCTCGGCCGGGATCTGCACCGGGCCGGTGATGTAGCGGCGGTTTTCGGTGGGGCTGTCGAGGAAGATGCCCTCGATCACCACCTTGCGCGTGCCGGACTGCAAACCCTTGATGGGGGTGCCCTCGCTGAGGAACACGCCCACACCTTCCTCGCTCAGGTCGAAGGCATCGCAGACATGCACCTCGGGCTTTGAAAGGAAAGACAGAAGGCTTTGCTCGCGGATGTAGATCTGGCAGCCGGCGGCATCGAGCCGCTCACTCACGCGGCTTTCCACCACGCGGCGGGCCTTGAGGCTCTCCTTGGGAATCTCGCGATCGCAGAAAGGGCACTCCTTCTGGGAGTGAATATCTGCATCGGAACAGAACCACTGTTTGCGGCAGAAGGGGCAGTTGATGATCAGCGACATGGCTTACACCCTTGTGCAACCATTATCGCAGGATTTAACCGGGGGTGAAAGGCGGATTCATTCAAGATGATCCTTGATCATCATCTGTTTGTAGGGGTGCAACATGTTGCGCCCTTGCTGTCACGCAACCTTGATGAGGGCGCCGTGCGCGGCGCCCCTACACGAAGCAAGATCAAGCGCCCCTTTTTTAGGCCTTGGCGGCGTTTTGCCTCTTGGCGGCCTGGATCCTCTCCTCGGCCACCTTCTGGGCGGCATCGTGCGTGGAGATGTTCTGCTTCTTGGCCATTGCGATGATCTTGTCGATGGTGTTGTAGATGTTCTTGGCGCGTTCCTTCGACTTTTCCTCGTCGTAGCCGATGAGCTCGAAGAACACATTGATCACACCGCCGGCATTGATCACGTAGTCGGGGGCATACACGATGCCGCGCTCCTTGAGGGCCTTCCCGTGTTTGTCGGGATCCTGGAGCTGGTTGTTGGCGGCCCCGGCCACCACACGGGCCTTGAGCACCTTGATGGTGGCATCGTTCAGGATGGCTCCGCGGGCGCAGGGCGAGAACACGTCCATGTCCACCTCGTAGATCTTGTCGAGGGGTACGCTCTTGGCGCCGAACTTGCTCTTGGCGGTCTCGATGGCTTGGGCGTTGGTGTCGGTGACGGTGAGCTCGGCACCTTCGGCATGGAGCATCTCGGCCAGCTTGAGGCCCACCGACCCCACACCCTGGATGGCAATCCGGCGGCCCTTGACGCTGTCGGTGCCGAAGGCTTCCTTGCAGGCGGCCTTCAGACCCCAGAAGGTGCCCATGGCCGTGAGGGGGGAGGGGTTGCCGCTGCCGCCCATCTCCTTGCTCTTGCCCGTGACGTACTTGGTGCGCTCGAAGATGGTGTTCATGTCCTCAACGGTGGTGCCCATGTCTTCGGCGGTGATGTACTTGCCGTTGAGTCGCTGGACGAAGTCGCCGAAGCGGCGCATGAGGTCGGGGCTCTTGTTCTTCACGGGGTCGCCGATGATCACGCTCTTGCCGCCGCCCAAGTCGATGCCAGCCACGGAGCTCTTGTAGGTCATGCCCTTGCTCAGGCGCAGGACGTCGATGAGGGCTTCCTGTTCGGTGGCGTAGGGCAGCATGCGGCAACCGCCGAGGGCCGGGCCCAGCGTGGTGTCATGGATCCCGATGATGGCCTTGAGACCCGTGGAGGCGTCGTGGCAGTAGAAAACGTTCTCATGACCCATGTCCGACATCAGTGCCAGTGTTTCCATCTTCGGTCCCCTTTGTGAGGTGCTGATTTTAGGCGTCTTTCCCTTCTTTGTGTAGGGGCGTCTGGGTTAAAATCCGGGCCCATGGATTTTTCCCTCACCGAAGATCACAAGATGCTCCAGCAGTCGGTGCGCGATTTTGCCCGGGAAGTCCTCCGGCCGAAGGCGGCCGAGGTCGATGCCACGGGCGAATTTCCCCGCGAGCAGGTCCGCCAGATGGCGGCCCTGGGGCTCATGGGGATCTGCATGCCCGAGACCTATGGCGGCGCCGGGATGGACTCCCTGGCCTATGCCCTCGCGGTCGAGGAAGTGGCCTGGGGCGATGCCGCCTGCTCGGTGGTGATGTCGGTGAACAACTCCCTGGTCTGCGAGGCCATCTACAAGATGGGCTCCGAGGAACTCAAGAAGACCATTCTTCCCCCGCTCGCGCGCGGCGACGAGATCGGTTGTTTCTGCCTGAGTGAACCCGGGTCCGGTTCGGATGCCGGCAGTCTGAAGACCCGCGCCGACAAGCAGGGGAACGATTACATCCTCAACGGCTCCAAGATCTTCATCACCAGCGGAGGCCAGGCCCAGCGCGCCATCGTGATGGCCGCCACCGATCCGGCGGCCGGCAAGAAGGGCATCTCCTGTTTCGTGGTGGACTGCAACAGCCCCGGCATGAAATTCGGGCCCCCGGAGCACAAGATGGGCCTGCACGGCAGCCACACCACCGAGATGCATATGGAGAATGTGAAGGTGCCCGCCTCGCGCCTGATCGGCAAAGAGGGCGACGGCTTCAAGATCGCCCTCATGACACTCGACTGCGGCCGGATCGGCATTGCCGCCCAGGCCCTGGGCATCGCCCGCGCGGCCCTGGAGGAAAGCCTGAAGTATGCCAAGGAGCGCCAGCAGTTCGGCAAACCCATCGCCGAGTTCCAGGCCATCCAGTTCAAACTGTCCGACATGGCCACCGAGCTCGATGCCGCGCGCCTTCTGGTCTGGAGGGCCGCCGTGATGAAGGGCCAGGGCCTCAAAATGACCCGCGAGGCCGCCATGGCCAAGCTCAAGGCCAGCGAAGTCTGCCGGATGGTCACCCGCGAGGCCGTGCAGATCCACGGAGGCTACGGTTACACCAAGGAATTCCCTGTGGAGCGCTTCTACCGTGACGGGCGCATCACCGAGATCTATGAAGGGACGTCGGAGATCCAGCGGCTGGTGATCGCCCGGGACCTCCTGGGGTCCTGATGCGGGCTGTGGTCCTCGCGGCCGAGCCCTCGGGTGATCTGCTCGCCTCCGCCGTGGTGCGCCAGTGGAAACTTTTGGATCCTGCGCTGAGCGTGGCCGGGCTCGGGGGGCCCCTGCTCGCGGCCGAGGGGATGGAGATCTGGGAGGATCCCACCCGCGGGGCCGAGACAGGCCTGAGCTCCCTGGGTTCGCTCATGACCTGGGTGCGCCGCATCCGCTCCGTCAGGGAGCGCATCGAGAGCTACAGGCCCGACATCCTGGTGGGGGTCGACAGCCCCGATTTCACCCTCCGGGTCTTTCCCGGCTTCAAGGGCCGGATGAAGGTGGTGCAGTTGGTGGCCCCCAGTGCCTGGGCCTGGCGCCCCGGCCGCCGTGAGCTGGTGGGGAGGCTGGCGGATCTCCTGTTGGTGGTCTGGCCCTTTGAGAAAAGCTTCTTCGAGGGATGCGGTTGCCGGGTGGAGTTTCCCGGCCAGCCCCTTCTCGACACCCTGCCCACCCGGTTGTCGACCGAGGCGCCTCCGGAGATTCCGGCGGGCCGCAGGGCCTTCGCCTTGTTGCCCGGTTCCCGCCCCCGGGAGGTGGCCCTGAACCTTCCGCTCTTTGTGCAGGCCGCCCGGCGGCTCCTGGCCCACCATGCCGACCTGCAGTTTGTGATCCCCCGGGTGCCCCATCTGCCGGAAAGCCTCTTTACCCCGGCCCGCCAGCTGGGCGACAGGCTCACGTTGGTGGAGGGGCGCTCCCTGGCCTGCATGAAGTCGGCCGTGGCCGGTTTTGCCGTGAACGGCACCGTGTCGGTGGAGGCCATGCTCCTGGGCCTGCCGCACCTGATGGCCTATGCCATCACACCACTCCAGTACTGCCTCTACCGGCCCTTTGTGAAGATCCAGCGCTTCAACCTGGTCAACCGCATCCTGGGGGAGGACCTGGTGCCCGAGCTGATCCTGGGTTCGCTGACCGTCGACAACCTGGAGAAGAAGGGTCTGGATTTGTTGGGCGGAGGTTTGGGAGCCCGCCAGCGCGAGGCCTTTGCCCGCGCCCGAACCCTCCTGGGGGAAACGGGAGCGGCTGGAAGGGCGGCCGCCCGGATCATGGAGACGGCCCGTGGCTAAGGCCTCCAGCCCCGCCGACACACCGATGATGCGCCAGTACCGGCAGATCAAGGCCGAGGCCCCGGAGGCTCTCCTCTTCTATAGGATGGGGGACTTCTACGAGATGTTCGGTGAGGACGCCGTGGAAGGCAGCCGCCTCCTCGACATCGCCCTGACCAGCCGCGACAAGGGTGAGAACGCCATCCCCATGGCGGGCGTGCCGGTGCACAGCCTCGAGGATCACCTGGCGAAGCTGACCTCTCTGGGGCGGCGCGTGGCCATCTGCGAACAACTCGAGGATCCTTCCCAGGCCAAGGGTCTTGTGCGCCGCGGTCTGGTACGCATTGTCACGCCCGGCACCCTCACCGAGAGGCTGGAGGGCGACGGCTCCCTGCACCTGACATCGTTGGTGCGGGGCCAGTCGGCCCTGTGGCTGGCAGCCACAGACCTGAGCACGGGCGAGGTGCAGATCCGCGAGGGCCTCCACGATCGGCTGGGGGAATTGGCGGTGGGCCTCACGAGCGCGGAGTGTCTGCACCCCGAAGGGCAGGAAGGCCCCGGAGAGGGTTGGAGCCATCCCTGCGCCCGCCCTTCGTGGCATTTCCACCAGGAGGAGGGTCTGCGCCTGGCCGTGGAGATTTATGGCGCCGGCCAGAAACCCCGGCTGGAATCCCTGAACCTTCCTGCAGGTGCCTGGTCGGCACTCGGGGGACTCTTCCACTATCTCAAGGAGACCCAGCGCGAGACACTGCGGCACCTGAAATTCCCGTCGAGGGAATTGGGGACGGGCAAGCTGGTGATGGACGAGGCCACCGTGCGTTCCCTCGACCTGGTCTCACCCCCGCAGGGCGGCGACCGTTCGCATTGCCTCCTGGGCGTGCTCGACCGCTGCCGCAGTGCGGCGGGCAGACGCCTTCTGTCGTCCTGGATCACCGCGCCCTTGGCGGATCCCAAGGCCATCCGCCAGCGCCAGCGGGCCTTTGCCGATTTTCATGAAGAGAGCCGGCCCTTGCAGGCCCTTTCCGCCGAGCTGGGCTCGGTGCACGACATCGACCGATTGGTCACCAGGTTGAGCCTGGGTCGGGGCGGCCCCCGGGAACTGCGTTCACTGGCGGCCAGCCTTGCGGTGCTCGAGCGCCTGCCCGGCCATTGGGGAAAGTCGTGGGAGGCGCCCCTGTTGGCGGAACTCCAGACGGCCTTGGTGCCCCTGCCGGCCTTCACCCACAAGGTGCTCAAAGCCATCCGCGAAGACAGCCCGCCCGACCTCCTCGAGGGTGGCGTGATCGCCGAGGGGTTCGATGCCGAGCTTGACTCCCTGCGCCAGGCCCGGGCCCAGGCCCACCAGTGGCTGGCCGAGTACCAGGCCCGCGAAGTGGCCCAGACAGGCTTGGCGGTGAAGGTCACACACCACCGGGTCTTTGGCTACAGCCTCGAGCTGGGTCGCAAGGATGCTCCCAAGGCCCCGAGCCATTTCAGGCGCCAGCAGACCCTCAAGAACTGCGAGCGCTTCATGACCGCCGAGCTGGAAGCCTTCCAGACCCGCATCCTGGAGGCCCGCGAGAAGTCCGTGGAGCGTGAGAAAGAAATTTATGCGGGTCTCTTGGCCTCGGCTGTGGAAAACCTCAAGGTCATCCAGGAGCGCGCCAGGGCGCTGGCCGAACTGGATGTGCTGGTGGGCCTGGCGCTCCGGAGCCAGGAAGGCTCGTGGGGGCTTCCCGAACTGGCCGAGGGAGGCGTGCTGGAGATCAAGGGCGGCAGACACCCGGTGGTGGAAGCGCATCTGCCGCGCGGGGAATTTGTGGGCAACGATCTGGCGCTGGGGGCCGAGAAATCGCTCCTGGTGATCACCGGCCCGAACATGGCGGGCAAGAGCACCTACATCCGGCAGGCGGCCATCCTGGTGATCATGGCCCAGATGGGCATGCCGGTGCCGGCGGAGTCCATGACCTGGGACCCCGTGGACCGTGTGCACACCCGCATCGGCTCGGCCGACGAGATTGCGCGGGGGCAGAGCACCTTCATGGTGGAGATGGCCGAATGCGCCCACATCCTGAGGTCCGCCACGCCGCGGAGCCTGTTGGTGCTTGATGAGGTGGGGCGCGGTACCTCGACCCTCGACGGTCTGGCCATCGCCAGGGCCATCGTGGAACACCTGGCGGTGCGTCTGCCGGCCCGCACGCTGTTTGCCACCCATTACCACGAGCTCACTTCGATGGAGGCGGAGTTCACGCGCATTGCCAATGCCAATGTGGTGGTCAGGGAGTGGGGGGATGAGATTGTGTTTCTGCACCAGGTGTCGCCGGGGGCCACGGACCGCAGTTACGGGGTGCATGTGGCCAAGCTCGCGGGATTGCCTGCGTCGGTGCTCAAAAGGGCCGAGGAACTGGTGACCAGTCTGCGCACTGAGGGGGCAGCGCCGGTGGTCAAGGGAGCCGAACGGGAAATGGACCTGTTTGGAGGGGGGCCGGGCAAGGTGGAGAAGAGATTGGCAGAAATTGACCCGGATACGATTTCACCCCTCCAGGCCCTGCATCTCATTGTGGAGCTCAAAAAGGAGATTCGCAGCTGATGGCTTTAACTAAGCTGAAGTTGGGCTTTAAATCCGATGCGGTGATTTTGCAGGGCCAAATTTCGGTGGATTTGCGCCAAATTGACAGATCTGAAATCGCAAGTCATTGGTATGATTGGGTTTACGATCTATTTAAACCCTCAAAAACCAATGTGACTTCTTTCAACTCAAGGTTGAAATCTCAAGTTGGGGTTTAAGTTCGCTCATGGGGTGGACGATACTGGTGGTGAGAGAAGAGCGCAAAGAGTAGGGAAAGAGAGATCAAGGAGACACCATGCCCGATATCAGTGGAATCAACCCCCTTCAAGGGCCCAAGCCCATCGAGCGAAAGAACACCGCTCCGGCTTCCAGCTCACGATCGGACTCCACCAGCAGGGAAGACAGGGTGGAGATCTCCAGCGAGGCCAAGGCCCGCGCCGATGTGGCCGGATATGTGAAGGCTCTCAAGCATCTGCCGGAAGTCAGGCAGGAGCGCATCGATGCCATCCGCAAGCAGATCAACGAAGGCACCTACGACATTGACGGCAAGCTGGGCGACGCTCTCGATGGTCTGCTCGATGACCTCGGTATGGGTGGAGTGGCCTAAACCTCGTCATTCCCGCGAAAGCGGGAATCCATCTTGGTCTGAATGCGGGCGCAGCAGGCTGCGCCCCTACATCAAGGCGCTTTCCATTTCGCCTGGCTTCCTGACTATGGCGCTCACCCCTGCATCAATGATCTGATACCGCTTCTGCGGCAGGCTCTTGATGAAGTGCCGCTGCTCCAGTTGGAAGAGCACCAGCGAAAGGGCGGTGGCATCCAGGGCCGTTCCCTCGAGAAGGTCATTGAAGGAGAGCCGGCCCTCGACCATGGACGCCAGCACTTTCTCCTGGTTGCCGCTGAGCGAGACCGCGGGTCGGGTTGCCGTTTCCCCTTGTGTTGTCCAGGCCGGGAATTCCCGGAGGATGTCCTGCACTTCAGTGACGAGCTTGGCGCCGTCCTGGATCAGCCTGTGGCAACCCAGGGATGCGGGGTTGTCGAGGCGGCCTGGGATGGCGAAAACCTCGCGGTTTTGTTCCATGGCCCAGCGGGCTGTGATGAGGGATCCCGATTTTTCCTCGGCTTCGATGACAAGGGTACCCAGCGCCATGCCGGAGATGATGCGGTTCCTGCGGGGGAAGTTTTGCTTGAGGGGGGCGGAGCCGTAGGGCAACTCACTCAGCAGGGCTCCCGATCCCACCACGGCCGCGGCCAGGTCCTTGGCTCCCGGGGGATAGACGCCCTGGAGTCCGCAGGCCTGCACACCCAGGGTGCGGCCGCCGGCATCGAGGGCCCCGCGATGCGCGGCAGCGTCCACCCCGCGGGCCATGCCGCTGACCACGGTGAAACCGCGCTCGGCCAGCGCCTTGCCAAAGAGGTAGGCCTGTTCTCGGCCATAGGTGCTGCACTGCCGCGCTCCCACGATGGCGAGGGCCATCTTGTCTTGGGCTTCCAGGGTGCCCTTGAACTGCAGGAGCAGGGGGCCGTCCTCGCAATGCCGGAGGTTTTCAGGATAGTCGGTGTCGCCCAGGGCCACCAGGCGGATGCCCAATCCCCTCAGGCTCTCGATCTCGGCCTGCAGGGCCGCGTGATCCGGGGGCCTGGCCACGATCCGCGAGGCGAGTTCATGGGAGATGCCCGGTACCTGGGCGATGTCATCCGGATGGGCCGCCAGGGCGGTTTCCAGGGATCCGAAATGCTCCGCCAGGGCGTCGTGGCGGATGCGTCCGATGGCATCAAGGCGTTGAAGATGCAGAAAGAGGCGGAGGGTGTGTTGGTTTTCCATAAACCCAACCTACATCCCGCCGGATACCGCACATTGGAGGGGATGCCTAAGTCAGGACCTTTTCAAAACTTTTACGCGAAATATCAGCTCGTTCAGAGGCATGCTCAATGGTGATGCCAACGATCATCCCCTTCGAATCCAGATCCAGAAGTGTGTTTTCATCCAAGTCACGGGTTTCATCGATGGTGGCTCTCTTGAGCTCGATGTGCAGTG
>JBFWNO010000066.1:0-15314 GCA_050251015.1 Planctomycetota bacterium | reverse complement strand
CCTCCGTCAATGGCAGGGCCGTTTCCGTCTTGTGCGACACTAGTACATCGGTGTAGACCTTGCCCACAAAGGGCGGTCGCCCGGCGGCCAGGTGGTAAAAGGTAGCGCCCAGGGCGTAGATGTCGCTGCGGGCGTCGGCGGCCTCCCCGCTGATCTGCTCCGGCGGCATGTAGTCGGGGGTTCCCAAGAGGGCCCCGGCTCGGGTGATCTGGGTTTCCTCCACCACGCTCTTGGCGATCCCGAAGTCCATGACCTTCACCACGTTGCCCAGGGTGAGCATGATGTTCGAGGGCTTCACATCCCGGTGGATGACACCCTTGGAGTGGGCCGCGGCCAGGGCCTCGGCGCTCTGGCGCATGTAGTCGATGGCCGTGGATTCATCCAGCGGCCCCGCCTCCTTGAGGCGGGTCGAGAGGTCCACTCCGTCGACAAGTTCCATGGCGATGAAGAGCACCCCCCCCTCCTCGCGGAGGTCGAGAACCTGCACCACGTTGGGGTGTGAGATGCGCGCCACGATCTTGGCCTCCTGCTTGAAGCGCTCCACAGCTTTGGGATTGCCGTCGTGCAGGAGGGTCTTGAAGGCCACCAACCTGTCGACACTGAGCTGGATGGCCTTGTACACGGCTCCCATCCCTCCCTGGGAGATCAGGGACTCGATGCGGTAGCCTCCGATTTCTGTGCCAGGAGTGAGTGTCATCGACACGGGCGATTATATCAGCGGGTCCTGTAATCCTCGTCGAGAATGACCGTCTTATGGATGGCGGAAAGCAGCTCGGCCGCCCTGCGCCGCACCTTCACCACGGGATCATCGAGGGAACGCGAGATGATGCCCACAGCCAGGGGGCCTCGGAGCGTCGAAACGGCCTCGAGCACTTTGAGCCTGAGCTCGAAGTCGCCCTCGGTGAGGATGTGGTTGTCGAGAATGCGGACGACATCCTCGTCGAGCCTGTCGGCCAAAAGGTCGATGGCCTTGGATCTCACATGGCTGAAAGGATCGGTGAGCCTGTCGGCGATAAGTTTGATCGCACGGAGGCCTGTGTGACCCCCCACGATATCCAGGGCGACCTCCCGCACGGCTGTCTGCTGATCCTGCAGGGCCGACTCGAGGTAATCGTGGGTCTGCTCCAGGGGAAAACGGCGCACCAGACCGAAGGCCAGAAGCCGGAGTTCCAGGCTGTTGTCGTACATGCTGTCCCGGATGGCGTCGAAGTACCGGGGTTTGACAAAGATGTCGTCGGGAACCTTGGCCAGCTCTTCGAGCATCAACTTGCGCACGGAGGGTTGCTTGTCTTCCAGGAGGCCATGCATCAGGTCCTGGGCCTCATACCCGGCCCGGCAATACTCCATCACGGTTTTGATGAGTTCCGTTCTCACGGCCAGGCTCTCGTCCTCCAGCACGGAAAGCAGGGCCTTGAAGTTGGGAGTTGTCTGGGCCCGGGCGAAGTATTTCACAACCTCAAGCCTCACGGCCTCGTCGCGGTCGTCGAGCATGTCGATAATCAAAAGTTCTTTGTCTACTTCTTTCATGTCCATGATGGTCCGGAGCGATTGCAGGCGAACCTGCCTGTCGTCGTTCAGGAGGCCGGCGCGCATCTCGATGAAGAGGGCGGCGTTGAGCTTGCGCTCGGCTTCCAGCCTCTTGCGGGTTTCGACCTCGCGTTTGAGGAGGGTGCTCTCAAAGGTGCCCTCTTCGCTTTCCTGGGCGGCAAGAACAGCGGGGAACGCCAAAACCACGGCCAAGGCGACAAGGGCGCACCGCTGTGCGCCCTCATTCTTGAAATGAGGCAACATATCCCCCTATCGACAGGGTGGATGAACTTCCTTAATAACCCACATGAGAGTAGCTCAAGAAACCCCGCGCCAGAGAGTCGCTCGGCTGTATTTCACGGCCAAACAGCAAAGTTAAGTTCGCGACCATCCGAAACACACTCAGCTTTCCTTACTAGGAATGCTTTTCTTCTCTCAGGCGATGCCTCCCCCCCTGGGGGCATCGCCGTTAATTTTTCTGAATGCCTATTTCTCCGGTGCTGGCGCCGTCTTCTTGAAAAGACTTTCCGGCCTGAAACCCAGCACTCTCGCAAGCGCCTCGCGGCGGACACCGTAGATCGTCTGGCGGCCTTCCACCGTTACAGCGACAAGGCCATCTTTCTCATCCCCGATTCTCAGCACATCCACCTTCCTGTCGTGCACAGAACGGGCCTTCTTGACCGGAGGCACCTCGGTGCCATCAGCCGACACCGTGGTCTGGGCCTTGATCTCTTCGGCCGTCAAAGGCACCTCGCGGCTGGTCTCGGAAGTCAGTGTCAGCACCATCGCCGCCGGTTCCAGGCCGCGCGCCTTCAGCTGGGAATCCCAACCCGCAGAGGCATCGGCGCTCACATGGGAAAGCACCTGCTCCAATGAAAGATACGACACGCTCCCAACGATGGAATTGAGCGAGGGCACATCCAGCGGTTCGCCGTTGGGCGACGGGGTCACCGCGGCCCAGGGCCCCTCGGCCCCCTTGGTGAACTCGCATTCCCCTGCAGGCGACTTGATCGAAAAGGCCCGGAGGTCGGGGAGGGGCAGGGCGAGGATCTCGGGGTTGACCCAGTCGCGCACCTCACAACCCAAATCCCAGGCACTGAGCCCCTCCACCTGGTAGACGGCATCTTGGCCCTCCAGCCTGACATGGATCACGTTGTAACTTGGACTGGTGCCCACGATCAGTCCGGGCCCCCCGCCCCAACGGATCTTGCGCTCGTAAAGTTCATCGGCCACCTTCAACCGCTTGTGGCTCGTGCGTTCACGAGCCACGGGCTGGCCCAACTCCAGCGACTCGAGCTTCGTGAGGATCTCCTTCACCTTCTGGATCCGCGCGGGATAGCCGGAAGACCCAGGCAACACCCAGGCCCCGCCCTCACGGGACATCGCCAGCGTTTTGCCCGGCATCTCCAATTCCAGCGACTTCACCTCATCGGCCTTGAACCCCAACGAAACCGCCGGAGCCTTGTCTTCAAAAGTGGAGCGCCACGCTAGGAAGGTGAACACCCCCTGCACCAGGGCCAGCACGGCCAGGGCCTTGATCCAGGTGCGGCTCATGACTCACTCCCCGGGCCCACCAGGGGTCTCCTGTACTTGTTCATCACAAAGGCCGTGCCCAACACGCCCGCAAGGAAGAACAGGGCCATGATGTAATTCAGGCGCTCGTAACCCTTCTTCTCGGCCTCATCCATCGGGCGCAGGGTGCGAGCGAACGAGGAGCGCGAACGGATCCGGCCCAAACCCTCATCCTCAATCCCCCAGCTGACAAGATTGAGAGCGAACCCGAGATTGGCGGCCGCCTGCTCGTCGAGCCCGGCGATCCCCACCCTGTAGGTGAGGGTTTGGCACAGCTCCTGAACCATGTCCTGCACCATGGCATGCGATCCGATGACCGCCAGCTTGGCCTTCGAGGTGTCATCGAGCCTGGCAGCCACCCTGTCGCGGGTCACGGCCCCTAGAACCTCGGCCATGGGGGAAACCTTACCCTTGAAATGGCTTTCCAGGGGACCCTGGATCGACACCGCAAGATCGGCCGTGCTCCAGGCCCCCGAGGCGTAGGCGTTCTCCACTGATTGGGTGTCGGCGATCCAGGCATGCTCCCCGGTGCGCGCCAGCACCTCCACCTTGAAGGGTTTGCGCCTGTCGAAGCGGACCGGCGAGCACCAGGTCATGAGGAGCCCGTCGAGCCCCGCCGTGGGCCCCGTGCCCGAAAGCCGGGGTTCCCTCACATCGATGAAGGAGGGATAGGGGATGATCTTGCGGTTCTCGAGGTCGATGAATTCACGGCAGAGCTCGTCTTGCGCGAGGGTGTAGCGCACCTGCACGCCGTAGCCGAACAAGAGGTCCTCCAGGCCGAACTTCACGGGCTTGAGCTCCACGCCCTTCTGCCCCCCCATCTGCACATCGGCATAGCCCTGGAAGATGGTCACGGGCCGGCCGCTCATCACATACTGGTCGAAAGCCCAGAGCTCCCTTTCAGTGACCTCCGCCAGGCCCACCACCACCAGGGCATCCACTTCCGGCACGGCCCCCGATTTCATCAGGTTCCCGACGGGCTTCACCGTGAACTCCTGGCCCAGCACCTCGGTCAGCAGGCTGATTTCGGAGGGCGGAGGCGGTGCATAGGGGTTCTCGGGATCGGCCGGCGCTGCCGGAGCCCGCGTCCAGATACCCACGGTTTTGCTGAAACCCGGGAGGTGGCGACGAAGGGCGGCCTCCACCGATTCCCGGAGGAGGGACTCGCTGGTGTCGAGGTTCCAGGGGATCCTTTCCTTCTTGCCGTCCACCTCAAGGATAAGGTCGAGGTAAAGGTCCGGGATGCCCAGGGAGCGCACCCCGTGGGTCCGGAGGAGTTCCAGCGAGCCCAAACCCGTCTGGGCGGGATCCTCTGTCACATAGCTGAAGCGTCCGTCGCTCTTCTGCGTGATCTCGGTGCCCACCTTCTGCGCCGAGGCGAGGAGACGCTCGATGGCCTCCCTGTCTTCGGACATCTCGCGAAGTTTCGTCAGGGAAACCCAGGTCTTGAGCTTGGCGTCACCGGAGAGGCGCGAGAAGGCGCTATCGAGGCTCTCGAAATCATGCACCAACTTCTTGATGGTTTTGGTAAGGATGTATTCGGGATTCTTCAAACGGTAATCAGGCTCCGAGCGGGCCGGATCCATCCGGGCCTCCAAAAGCTTGTCGGGCCCCAGGATTTCGTGCCTGTCGGCATGCTGGACCAGGACGTGGAAGTAGACACTCTTGAATTCCAGTTTGTACTTCTGCTTGTTCTGGCCGGATTCCGCCTTGATGCCATACCGGCTCTCCAATTTCTCGGCCACGGCGCTGTCATGCGTCGGGTCGAGTTCCACCACCCGGAGCCTGCCATGGGACACCAGCGCGAATTCATCGGCCAGGTCCACCAGCTGGCTCTGCAGGGGCTTGAGGAAAGGCAAGGTGTCCTCGTTGAGGATCAGGGTCAGCGTCACATCCTCGGAAAGGGAACCCAAGAGGTCGCGGGTGGCCTCGGAGAGTGTGTAGTCTCCGTGCTCCGTCAGATCCAGGCGGAAGAGGGGACGGGGAGCCATCCACAGCGACATCAAGGCCAGGTTGAGGCCCACCAGGATCACTCCCAGGGTGCGCCGACTTTCACCCGGACTGCCCGGAGGGCACTGCCTCTTGGCCGCCACCAGCGCGGCATTGACCGTGATGAAGAAAACGGAAAGACCCACGAGGTAGCACAGGTCGCGGCTGTCGATGAGGCCCTTCTCGATGGCATGGAAGCGATCGCCTGTTCCGAGGGAACGGATGAAGGCGGCGGCGTTCTGTGTCAGGGCCGCCTTGTCGATACCGAAGGGCTCGAGGAGCCCCGCGATCAGCGACCCCAGGGTTTCGGCCACCCCTTCCTGGGATGGGATGTAAAGAAGGAATCCGGCCAGCACCGACACAATCAGGGAAATGATCTGGTTCTCAGTGGTCACGCTCACGCAGAGGCCGATCGAGACATAGGCCGCGGCCAGAAGCAATGCGGCGCAATAGCCCCCCCACACCGGACCCCAATCGAGGGGCCCCATGCGATCGACACTCAGGGGCAGTCCCAGTGTGCACAGCAGGGCCAGGCCCACCATAGCCCAGGCCGCCAGGAACTTTCCCAGTACCAGGTGGATATCGCGCACCGGCAGGGTCAGGAGGACCTCCATCGTTCCCTGCTTCTGCTCCTCGCTCCACAGGCGCATGGTCAGAGCACTGGTGAGGAAGATGAGCATCACCGGCAATCCGGCGAACAGGGGGCGGACATCCGCCATGTTGCGGGTGAAATAACCCGGATGCCAGAAGAACAGGTAGAGGCTGACAAGAAGATAGACCGCCAGGAAGATGAAGGCCACCGGTGAGCCAAAGAGGCCGCGGAGCTCCTTGAGTGCGATCCTGAGGGCCTGGCTCATGAGGTCACCAATTCACGGAACAGGCGCTCAAGGTCGGAGCCCTCGGGCCGGAGTTCATGGATGTCCCAGGCCTTCTCGCGGCAGAGGCGGCTCAGGCGAGGAGCCAGGGGGGCGTTGCCGGAAGCCACCAAGCGGTAGGCCTGGCCGCGACCCTGGGAACCGAGTCCAGTCACAGCCACTCCAGACAGGCCTTTTTGGAGATCCTTGAGGACATCGCCGTGGGCCGCGTCGATTTCCAGGCGCAGGCTTTGGGAACCCGCCAAGGGGCCGTCGTGGCGCAACGTGCCTTCAGCAATGATCAGGGCGCGGCGGCAGGTGACCTGCACCTCGCTGAGGATGTGGGAGGAGAGTATGACGGTGCTTTCCTTGGCCAGATCCTGGATCAGCGAACGGATCTCCACGATCTGGGTGGGATCCAGGCCGTTGGTCGGTTCATCCAGGATCAAGAGATCTGGCGAGTGCAGGATGGCCTGCGCGAGGCCCACCCTCTGGCGGTAACCCTTGGAGAGCGTGCCGATGGGTTTCATCAGGCGGTCCATCAAGCCCGTGCGCTCCACGGCACGGCCCAGGGCCTTTTTCATCTTCGGTTCGGTGACACCTCTGAGGAAGCCCATGTGCAGGAGATAGTCCTGCACGGTCATGTCGAGGTAGAGCGGGGCGTTTTCGGGGAGATAACCGATGAGTCCCTGCACCCGGAGGCGATCGGCCACAACATCAAAGCCGCCCACCCTCACCTCGCCGCTGTGGGGCTCAAGGTACCCCGTGAGGATCTTCATCATTGTGGTCTTGCCTGCGCCGTTGGGCCCCAGGAGACCCACGATCTCGCCCTTGCCCACAGTGAAGCTCAGGCCCTTCAGAGCTTCAACGGGACCGTAAAACTTGCGGACGTCACGGACTTCGATCATGGCTGATATATAAAGGTCTCTGCCGTTGATGGCAAGTGGGACCTCATGACAAGTACACAGAAATTAAAAATTTAAAGAATAACTGGCTATATTCTTGTATAATATTTTTTTATGCATTTATTCTTTATTAACGCATGATTTTTCGCCGTTTTCATACCCTCACATCCAATCTACGTTTTGCCCTGCGGACACAAAAATCCCGGCTATGGCTGAAGCTTGCGCGCAACCATGCTCTGGCCCGTCTTGGCATTGATGTGCCACGCACTCTGGTGGTGGCTGTGGATTACCGTTGCAACCTGACCTGCGGCCATTGCAGTGCCCGCACCCTCGACAAAAAGGATGCACCCCCCCTCACCCTTGATGACTACAAAAGAATAGGCCATGAGGCCAAGGAACTGGGGTTGTTCAACATCCAGTTCACAGGTGGCGAACCCCTCCTCCGCCGTGATCTCGAGGAAGTCATCCAGTGTTTCCACCCCCGTGAAAACTTCATCATGATCAGCACCCATGGGATGTTCCTCACCCGCGAGCGACTGGCGAGCCTGCGAAAAGCCGGCGTGGACGCTTTTTGCATTTCTCTCGACAGCATGAACTCCCAGGAGCATGATGCCTTCCGCAGGAAGGAGGGCGTTTGGGAAAAGGCCATCACCGGTCTCAGGCTGGCCCGGCAAATGGGTTTCGGCGTTGCAGCCGGCTGCGTGATCACCCACCAGAATGTGGGTTCTCAAACTCTTGAGGATATTGCTTTGTTCACCCACTCCATAGGCGCTGACATGCTCCTGAACTGGGCCTGCCCTGTGGGTGCCTGGGAGGGCAACAGGGATGCACGACTGACCGATGAAGACCATGAATGGCTGCAAGAATTCCAGCTCCGCCATTCCAATGTGCGTACGGATTTTGATGGCAATTACATCAAGCGGGGTTGCCCGGCCGGCCCCGAATTCATGTACCTCACAGCCCAAGGGGAGCTCCTGCCCTGCGCCTTCATTCCGGTGAGCTACGGGAACGTCCGCGAAGCCCCCTTGGGGGAACTGCGATCGCGCATCCTTTCCGACCCCGCCTACGGACGGTATCCCCCGCGCTGTCTCTCAGCCGGCGACGACGCCTTCTATGAAAGCCACATCAAGCCCACTTTCGGATTGGCACCCCTGTCACACTCCGAGCTTCTTCTGCGGGGACAAGAAAAGCCCTCAGCCATCAGCTGATCTACTTGACGAGGTATCCCAACAGGGCAATGAGCCTGTCGCGCATCTCGGCGCGGTGGACGATCATGTCGATCATGCCGTGCTCCATCATGAATTCAGACGACTGGAATCCGGCGGGAAGGTCAGTCTGCCGGATGGTCTCCATGATGACCCGCGGTCCGGCGAATCCGACAAGGGCCCGGGGTTCGGCCATCACGATGTCGCCAAGGGCGGCATAGGACGCCATCACACCCCCCATCGTGGGATGGCAGAGCACGCTGATGTAGAGACCCCCGGCCTCATGGAAACGCCCGAGGGCCACCGAGGTCTTGGTCATCTGCATGAGCGAAAGCGGCGCCTCGTGCATGCGGGCCCCGCCGCCCGAGGCGCTGATGGAGATGAGGGGCCTCTTGAGTTCCAGGGCCTTCTCCACGGCGCGGGTGAGCTTCTCGCCCACCACACAGCCCATCGAACCCATCATGAAGGAGGAATCCGTGACCGCCAGCACCACGGGCTTCTCGCCCAAGCGCGCCAGGCCCGTGATCGCCGCGTCCTTTTCGCCGGTCTTCTTCTGGGTGGCCTTCAGGCGCTCGGCATAGGCCGTGTCGCCGGCCACAAACTTGAGGGGATCGTTGCTTTCCAGCGAGGCGTCCATCTCCTCGAAGGAACCCGGATCACAAATCAATTCAATGCGGCGACGGGCCGTGATGGGGAAGTGGTGCTGGCACCCCGTGCAGACACTGAGGTTTTCCTCGACCTTCTTTCGGTACAGCGTGCTCTCGCAGGAGGGGCACTTGAGCCAGAGGCCCTCGGGCACATCCTTTTTGCGGAGGTTCGCCAGCTTGGAGAAGAGGTTGCTCATCCTGCCGCCTTGAGGAGCCCGGCCACGGCTAGCCCCGGGTCCTGCTGGCCGAACACCGCCGTGCCGGCCACAAAGATATTGCAACCGGCCTGGGCACATCGGCCGATGGTCTTGAGGTCAATACCCCCATCCATCTGGATCAGGATCTTCGGAGCGGCCGCACGGATCTCCTTCACCTTCGGGAGCACGCGATCCATGAAACTCTGGCCCCCGAACCCGGGGTACACGCTCATCACCAGCACCATGTCGAGCTCGGGGAGAAACTCCCTGAGCATATCCATGTTGGTGTCGGGCGACAGGGCCATGCCCCGCTTGACCTGGTGCCGTTTCAGGGCGTCTAAAGTCTCACGTGTCCTGCGCAACGGCACGGTGGCCTCGGCATGGAAGGTGATCACATCGGCACCGGCCTTCACGAAATCATCAAAGTAGCGGAGAGGGTCCTCCACCATCAGGTGGCAGTCGAGCACCTTCTTCGTGGCCTTCCGAAGACTCTTCACCACGGGGGCGCCGATGGTGAGGTTGGGCACAAAGCGCCCGTCCATCACATCCACATGGACCCAATCGGCACCGGGAACATCCACCCTGGCCATCTCATCGGCCAGCCGGGAGAAGTCAGCTGATAGCAGGGATGGCGCGATGATCTTCATCCCTTGGCGGCGCCCTTCAGGCCTTCGCGCAGGGCCTTCACACCAGGCAGGTCGGCTCCGCCGAGGAATTCCAGACTCGCACCACCGCCCGTGGAAACGTGGTCCATGCGGGCGGCCAGACCGAACTGCTCGGCAGCGGCCACGGAATCGCCTCCCCCCACCACCTTGTAGCCCTTCGAGGCGGCGAAAGCCTCGCCCACCACCTTCGTGCCGCGGGAGAAGTTTTCCATCTCGAAGACACCCATCGGGCCGTTCCACAGGAGAGTCTTGGCCTTCGAGAGAGTCTCGGCATACTTCGCTGCCGTCTTGGCCCCGATATCCAGGCCCATGAAGCCCTCCGGAACCTCGGCCACATCGCGCCGGATCTCGCAGTCATTCTTGAACTCGCTGCCGGCCACATGGTCCACCGGGAGCTCGATGACACAGCCCCTGGCCTTGGCCTTTGCCAGGAGCTCGCGGGCCAGGTCCAGCTTGTCGGCCTCGCATAGACTGCGACCGATGTTCTTGCCCTGGGCCTTGAGGAAGGTGTAGGCCATGGCGCCACCCACGAGGAGGGCGTCGCAACGGGCGATCAGGCTTTCCAGGATCTCGACCTTGTCGCTGACTTTCGCGCCACCGACCAGCGTGACGAAGGGCTTGGGCGGATTCTGGAGGAGCCTTCCGAGGCACTCCACTTCCTTCTGGAGCAGGCGACCCGCCGCACTGGGGATGTGCCTGCAAGGTCCGGTGACACTGGCGTGGTCGCGGTGGGCTGTGCCAAAGGCGTCCAACACAAACACATCGGCCAGCTCGGAAAATTGCCTCCCCAATTCGGGGTTGCCCTTGGTCTCTCCCGGGAGAAAACGGACATTCTCCAGGAGGATGATGCTCCCTGCCTGGGCGGCCTTGATGGCCTTCTTGGCCTCATCGCCCACGGTCACCTGGAGTGTCGTCACATGTTGCCCCAGGCGCTTGGACAATTCCTCGCCCACCGGCTTCAGGCGCCAGGCTTCCTCGACCTTGTCCTTGGGACGGCCCAGGTGTGAGCACAGCACAAGCTTCGAGGCCCCCTTGGCCTGCAACTCGCGGATCGTGCCCAATGAGGCCTCGATGCGTGTGGCCTCGCTGACGACTCCCCCCTCAAGGGGCACGTTGAAGTCGCAACGAACCAGGACTGTCTTGCCCCTGACATCGAGGGTGTCGAGGGTGGGCAGGCCTGCCACTACAGGGCCCCCACCCTGGCGATGAGATCCACCAGCCTGTTGGAGTAGCCCCACTCATTGTCGTACCAACCCAAGATTTTCACCGAATGTCCCAGGACCATGGTGCTCTGGGCATCCAGGATGCAGGAATGGGGGTTGCCCACGATGTCGGTGCTGACAAGGGGATCCTCGGAATATTCCAGGATGCCCTTCATGGGGCCTTCAGCGGCCTTCTTGAAGGCGGCGTTCACCTCGGCAACCGTGGCCTTGGTCTTCACTTGGGCCACAAAATCCGTGGCGGAGCCGGTGGGCGTGGGCACCCGGAGGGCCACACCGTTGAGCTTGCCGTTGAGCTCGGGGATCACCAGACCCACGGCCTTGGCGGCGCCGGTGGAGGTGGGGATGATGTTGAGGGCCGCGGCACGGGCCCGGCGGAGATCCTTGTGCGGGAGGTCGAGGATCTGCTGGTCGTTGGTGTAGCTGTGCACCGTGGTCATCAGGCCGCTTTCCACCCCGAAGGTCTCGTGCAGGATCTTGGCCATGGGAGCCAGGCAGTTGGTGGTGCAGGAGGCGTTGGAGATGACCTTGAGGCCGGCATGGAGGGCCTTGTCATTGACCCCGAGGACGATGGTGGCATCCACGTCGTCCTTGGCGGGGGCGCTGAGCACCACGCGCTTGGCGCCGGCCCTGAGGTGCTTCTCGGCCTCGCTCTTCTTGAGGAAGATCCCCGTGCTCTCCAGCACGACATCAACGTTCAGGTCCTTCCAGGGGAGCTTTTCGGGGTCCCTTTCGGCGAACACCTTCACCGACTTCCCATCCACCTTGATTTCCTTGTCCGTGGACTCGACCTTGGCCTTGAAACGTCCCATCACGGAGTCGTACTTCAGCAGGTGGGCCAGCGTCTTGCTGTCCGTCAGGTCGTTCAGGGCCACGATATTAATGGACTTGTGGCCATGCGAGGCCCTGAAGAAATTGCGGCCGATGCGGCCAAAACCGTTGATGGCGACGTTGAGGGTCATGGGAACTCCTTTGAACCAGGACAGGAATTATAGTGCAATCAGTTCCCGAAGAATCCTGGGGTACAGCACCTTTTCAGCCTCGAAGACCCTGGCTGCGAGGGATTCCGGTGTGTCTCCCTCCAACACGGGAACCCTGGCCTGACCGAGAATTGTCCCATGATCAAACTGGTCGTCGACCAGGTGCACGGTGCACCCAGACTCCCTGTCACCCTGGCGGATGACGGCCTCGTGCACATGGTGCCCATACATCCCCTTCCCTCCATGCCGCGGCAGGAGGCTGGGATGGATGTTCACGATCCGCCCCTCCCACTCTTTCCTGACGGGAAGATGCCTGAGAAAGCCGGCCATCACCATCAGGTCCGCCCCTACGCAGGCGTCATAGATCCTGTCATGGGCGCTTGCGGCGGAAGACGACTTTGAGGGAAAGAGGACCACCTCAGAGCGGATCCCCTTGGATTGCGCCAGGGCCAGCGCCGGGGAGTCAGGGTTGGTGGACACCAGCACGGAGATCCGCGCTGGCAGCTTGCCGGCCTCGATCTGCTCGACAAGGTTGGCGAACGTCCGCCCTCCCCCGCTGACAAGGACTGCGAGGCTCGCGGTCACCTGTGGGCGCTGACGATGGCCATCACCTCGCTGTCACTCATCAGGGCCTGCCCCTGCTTGCAGTGCTCGAAGATCGTGTTCACCAGGGAGTCGGTGGCCTTGATCCCCTTCTTCTCAAGCCACCAAGTGATGTTGCTGCGGCCCGACATGTGGCCGATGGCAATCTTCTGCTCCAGGCCGAAGAGGTCGGCAGGCACACCGGAATAGACTCTGTTGGCGAGCCAGGCATCCTCCTTCTTGAGGGCCTTGATGACGGCCGAGGCATGCACCCCCGTGGCGGTGAGGAAGGCGTCGGCACCGATGACGGGATAACCGGATGGGATGGGCACGTTGACAGCCCGACTCACTGTTTGGCAATAATCATTGAGGGCTGTCAGATCGTTGTCGATCCAGCCCAGGAGCTTGAGGTTCACAAGCAGGGTGTCCATGGCCGTGTTGCCGACCCTTTCGCCGATGCCCAGGGCACAGGCATGAACCCGACCCACCCCTGCCTCGATGGCCGTGAGGGCGTTCGGGAGGCCAAGCCCCCTGTCCTCGTGCCCGTGCCAGTCGATTCCCACCGGGCGGCCCGTTTCCGCAATGAGGTCGCTGGTGAATTTCACCAGGGCCGACACCCCGTCGGGGGTGGCATGACCGCAGGTGTCGCAGAGGCAAAGGCGCTTGACCCCCAAATCGATCGCATTGAGGAACAGTCGCCGAAGCGTGGAGGGCTTGGAACGGGTGGTGTCTTCTGTGACATACATCACATCAAGACCTTCCTTCACGCCAAAGGCCAGGGCCTCCGAACTCATCGCCACCAAGCGGTCCTCATCCCAGTTTTCGGTGAACTGCCGGATGGGGGAACTCCCGATAAAGGCGCAAACTTCGATGGGTACCCCTGTCTCCTGGACAAGATCAACCACGGGGGCGATGTCGCCCACCACGGTCCTGCAGGCCACATTGGCCCTGATCTTGAGCTTGGAAGAGGCTATTTCCTTCGCTAAAACGCGGATGTGCTCGATATGTTGGGGGCCGGCTCCGGGTAGGCCAAGATCAGCCGTGTGGATGCCCAATTTGTCCATCAGGTGCAGGATGCGGATTTTTTCGTCGATCGAGGGGTTCCGGACCGAGGGGCTTTGGAGCCCGTCCCTCAGTGTTTCATCGTCAAATTCGATCGGCCGGAGGCTCCCCGCGCCGGGAGGGGTCTGGGTATTCCAGTCGTAGATCAGGTCATCCTTGCTGGCCATACCCCTATTTTATCACCCATCTGGACAACCATCAGGGGAGATACGAGCTTCAGGGACGGCAGGTCCCGGATCCCAACTTAAGGTCGATTTTGTTTTTCTTGCCCTCACGGTGCCAATGAAGGTAGGACCCCCATCCCGAGCGCTCGGGACAGGGGTTGGGAGTGATGAAAGAATACGTCGGCCACCAAGGCAGGATGTGGGAATAAATCAGGGCTTTTTTTTTGCGTCGGGCGAAACTGTCTCGGGATCGACGAGCAACTGGATGTTCCCGTCGGCATCCACCAACACCTTGGGGGTGGACCCTGGAACGGCCACACGAAGTTGGGACACGGGCAGGCGCAGGGTGCCGTCAGGCATGATACCGGCATCAGGCTCACCACCGATGCCCATGCCCCCCAGCTCGAGTTTCTCGCAATCCTCGGGCTTGTAACCTTCGGGCACGATGTCGGCTTCCTCGCGATCCATGGGACGGGAGAAGACGATGGCCTCGTCCTCGATGTCCCACTGGGCACCCCAGATGCGGGCCAGATGGTTGAGGCAGCTGACCGCCTTCACATCCGCAAGTTCCAAATCAGGTGATGACTGGAAAGCCTCGGAGCCCTTCACGGACGCGTCGACCACCATGTTCAGGCCCGTTGATTTCCTCAGCGAATCCAAGGCGGCCTGTCCGCTTGTGGCATCCTTGAGAGACACCTTGCGCAGCAGCGCTTCCGCGATGGCAGGCGTCAGGGCCCTTTCCAATCGCGAGGTCAGCTGGCGCCGCTGGGCCTCAGCCAGCCTACCCCCGATCTTTTCGTTTGCCCGGACCACATCCAGGGGGTCGGCACGGAAATTCCTGCGGTCGCGCTGGCGATCCTCCAGACGCTCCAGTTTGGTGGTCATGTCCTCGCACAGCTTCCTGAGCTCCTTGGCGCGGGCATTTTCAGGGTCAAGAGCCAGGGCCTCGGCCAACAGCTGATCCACACCTTCGATCTCGCCGGAACGAAGGAGGCTCTCGGCCTTCTTGAGTTGCCCGGACACCTTGGCCTCCAGGGCGGCCTGGGCCTCCTCACGCACTTGGGCGGCCTCATCGGAGGGCTCCTCGGCCACAAGGGGGGACATCATCAGAGCCATCAGCAGATAGGGTGACAGGCGGGTGTTTTTCATTTGTAGCGACTCTCCTGGTCTTCAATGATACGTTCGATGAGGGTCTTCAGGCTATCGAGGTCCAATCCGCTGTTGTCAGGGATCTCATCCTTGATGACCACACCGCCGCCGTCATCCGAACCGGCCAGCGAGATCTCGGGCGCGATGAAATCCGGGGGGACCAGTGAAAGGTCCCTGACGTCGTAGTATTTCAGGGTGAAATCCTCGCGCATGTCCTTGGCCCTGCCGATGTAGACGGCGCCATCCTTGAGGCCCACCTTCAGTCCCAGGGGCTCAACCATCCACCGCAGGGCCGCCTCCAGGTTCAGCTTGTTTCCCTTCAAGGTGACAAGCCTGTGCCCGCCTTCGAGCTCCTCTTCGAGACACCGGGAGTCCACAATGATCACAATGTCGTGGATGCTCTGGAGCATGTTCAGCGCCTGTTCAAAGGGCACGGAATCGAAGTCCGCCTGAGAAGGGATCGTCAGCCTGGCCCTCATCTGGGTCTTCCATTCCTCCTCGGCCGGACGTTCATCCAGCTCGCGGGACCTGACCTTGGTGGCGAAATCCTCGGGGAAACTCAGCGTGTCTGTCTGGATCACATGGTTGCTCCCTTG
>JBFWNO010000065.1:0-15375 GCA_050251015.1 Planctomycetota bacterium | reverse complement strand
CCTTGGATAAGGGCCCTCCGTCAGCATCTTGGGGTCGTAATTAGCCTCAAAAAGAAGGATCTGGGCCTTTGCCAGCACCTGGGCTGTAACGGCATCTGGCTGACCAAGATCCGTCACAACGGCTGAGCACGAATCACCCTCCGTGATGCTGTAGCAAACCGGCTCCCTGGCATCATGAATCACAGCATGGGGATGGATGACCATTCCCGCAAGAGTCACGGGGTTCCCGGGTTGGATCATGGATGTCTTCACTGTTTTTCCAAGGCGGCCTTCCAGCGACCTGGCTGTTCCAGCCGTCAAAAAGATAGGGATGCCGAGATCCTTGCCCAATCCATCCGCACCTCGCCAATGGTCGGCATGTTCATGGGTGATGAAGACAGCCTTGAGCCGTGCCAAATCAAGTCCAGCCATGCTGACAAGGTCCCTGATCTGGCTCGAAGGCAAGCCGGCATCCACAAGGATGGCTCCCTCATTTCCTTCGATCCAGGTGACATTGCCACTTGAGCCACTGGCCAGTGGGCAGACCCTCACCGTCGAACCCTTGATTTTTGTCTTTTGATGACGCTGTCCAAGCATCGCCTTTCCCATGAACGGGCCCAAGCATAATGGCTGTACAAGCACTCAGCCCTGCGAAACTCCTTGGAATGGATCACCCACCGGCCACTCCTGCCCATCACGGGCGGATAGAGCGCATGCAACAATTCATGAAAAACAACAGAGGCCACAAAGTCCAGGGGCACCTCAACATCATCCAGACAGGGATGGATGCGGATGGTGTGTGCTCCGCGCTCATAACTTCCCAATCTGTGCACGCCACGCCCCTTACCGGAACGACTCCAGCCCAGTCGTGGGAGTTGTCCAGGAAACCCCCCAGGGAATCCCAGCACCATGGCTCGATCAAGGGCCTCCTTCAGGTCATGCACCCTGCCACGGGATAGCAGGCGAACCGGGTCACGGGTCAGGCCGGCCCTGTGTTCCGGAGGAATGGACGTGAAAAACAGGCCCAAAACTCTTCGATTGGATGGGGAGGGCCTGCGGCAATAGGATGCCAGGGCATTCAGTACAGACTCGTCACCCTTGAGGAACAGCCGACTGGCTCGGATCTCCAGAGCCCCGCCCCGCCGACGCGTACTCAAATACACACTGCGATTGCGCGTGAGTTTCACAGATACCCTCTCCGGTGAAAGGGCACTCTTGAGGTGGCTGAGTAGCCCCTCCTCCGTCACGAGCCTGCAGTGCGGGCCATGGACGCGGTCTCCTTGATCACGGCACGGGAAATCACCAAGCGCTGGATTTGGTTGGTGCCCTCGTAGATCTGCGTGATCTTGGCGTCGCGCATGTACTTCTCGATCGGATAGTCCTTCATGAAGCCATAACCACCGAACAGCTGGACGGCATTGGTGGTGACTTCCATCGCCACATCCGTGGCAAACACCTTGGCCATCGCAGCCTTTTTCGACACACCCTTGTCGCCAGCGTCAATGGCTGCCGCAGTGGTGTAAACAAGCTGGCGGGCGGCCTCGACCTTGGTGGCCATGTCGGCGATCATCCACTGGATGCCCTGGAAACTCGAGATGCTCTCACCGAATTGTTTGCGTTTGCCGACATATTGCACGGCAAGATCCAGGGCCCCTTGAGCCAGTCCCACTGCCTGGGCCGCCACACCGGGTCGCGCGTAGTCGAGGGTTTGCATGGCCACGTAAAAGCCGCGACCTTCCTGGTCCAGGCGGTTTTCCTCTGGGACAGAGCACTCTTCGAAATGCATCTCATTCACCGGAACACAACGGATACCCATTTTGTCTTCATATTTGCCGAGGCGACAACCTTTGGTTTCCCGTGGCACGATGAGAGCTGTCATGCCGCGCGTGCCCTTGCTGGCGTCGGAATTCGTGAACACCGTATAGGTGTCGGCGACACCACCATTGGTGGTCCACTTCTTCTCCCCATTGATCACATAGCTGGAACCCTTCTTCTCGGCCTTGCATGACAAGGAGCCGGCATCCGAGCCAGCTTCCTTCTCACTCAAACAGAAAGCGATCTTCTTCTGGCCCTTGGCGATGGGTGGGAGATATTTCTGTTTCTGCGCCTCATTGCCCGACAGGATGATGGGAAAGCTTCCCAGAGCATTCACGGCATAGGACACACCTATGCCACCGCAACAGCGCGATATTTCCTCGACCACCAGGCAAAGAGTCAGCACCCCGGCCCCCTTGCCGCCGTATTCCTTCGGGATCCACACCCCATTGAGGTCAGCGTCATTGATCTTTTGCATCACGTCATGGGGGTAGCTTTGATCCACGTCATGTTTGGCAGCGACAGGCCGGATATATTTCTCGGCAACTTCGCGCATGCGGGCTTGATAATCCAGGTGCATGGGGGTGAGCAATGTCATGAGCAACTCCTTGAAATGGGAAAGCTCATTCTAACGTTCAGGCGGGCAGGTTGGCGAAGGACTTTGGATCCAGGGGTTTTGAAACCCTGCCTGACTTCATTGTGTCGACAACATAGGGCTGGGAAAGGTTGTCCGCGCCCTCCCTCACAACCTTCACCACTGGCCTGTCGATCGCCTCGGGGTTGGAGCGTATGACCCAACCCACCTTCCCGCCTTCCAACTCGACAAGCGAACCGATGGGGAAAAGAGAAAGACTCTTGAGGAAGGCCTTCGTGCACTGACGGTCAAACTTTCCCCTCGATGTCTCGTGGATGATGGTCTCCATCGCATGGTAAGGAAGAAGAGCCTTGCGATAGGGCCTGTCAGAAATCATAGCGTCATAGGCGTCGGCCACGCCAACAATCCTGGCATAGGGATGGATGAATTTCCGCTTGCGAGGATAACCCGAACCATCCAACCGTTCCCTGAACTGGTAGGCCACATATGGCACACAGGCCGGCAGCCAGCGAAAATCCTTGAGTACATCGATACCATGAGAGCTGGATCGGCGCATTTCAACCCTGTCTTCTGACGACAACTTGGGTTTGGAGGCCAGTTCATCCTTGATCCACAGGGCCCCCACATTGGAAAGAAATGCCGATGCGGCGACGTCGGCCACCTGGGACATCGATAATCCCATTTCAGAAGCCATCAGGCTGGCATAGGTCGTGGCATTAAGGGCATGGGAACAGAGATAGGCTTTTTCACCTTCCCCATCGATGCGGCACTGCCTGGTCGAAGAGGGCCCATCCTGGATGATCGCGAGGAGAATCCTGTCCATGGCGCCCTTCAATGGCTTCACATCAACTTTCTCGTGGCGGCGTATCGAATCGTGAACCTTGAACGTGATCAGGTTGGCGGATTCCCTCAACCTGGAAACCTCTTCCATGCCCACATGGCGTTCTTGTGTCCAACATTGAGACTTGAATGAAGGCAACGCTGGAACAGGGTCGGAAAATGATTCTTCCTTGTTGAGTCGACCCACATCAAGGGCGCCGGCATCCGCCGTCTCCAGTTGGTTGATCGCCAAGTTGATTGTTGCAGCATCCCTTTCCGTGACTTTGCCTTCCCCTCCCTGTACTGAGGCGAATTTTCTCACCCACTCCACCATGGTGGGATCCGGCGACTGCAGGACGTAGATGTTGTCTTCGTGGTTCTTCTTGAGCTTGTCCAAGAAATCATCCGTCAGGGGTGTGCCAGCGCTAAAAAGGAAGCGGCCTCGTCCGTCATAGAGATTGACCCTGAGTTCCTTGTCACCACAACCCAGTTCCTCCATTGACACCAAGCGTCCCAACAATTTGCGCTTGATTTCAAAGACTGTCTCGTGGGGATCGCGCTCCACCACACTGGAGACACCCATTTTTTGAAGCTCAATCACCTGGTGAGGTTCAACGTACGTACCAACGGGGAACAACAATTCAGCACATGTGTGATACACTTCACGAACCAAGGGCTCGTTCAATATCAATTCTGTGATGGCTATTAGACGCATATTATCTATTGTATAAATTATTCTTTACTCTCACAAAAATAGCCTTATTTTTTTTGAATATTTTGGGTTTGGTTAAGCCATAAGCTCAATCCCAATTGCCACTCTGGAAGCTTGATACCGGCCTGAAGACACTTTTTTTGCGAAAAAATGCTCCATTGGGGTCTTTGCGCCGGTCTTGGGAATTCCTTTGTTGGAATGGGGTTCACAAGCGTCGACAAGCCCGCTTCCTTCACAAGCCTTGAAGCCAGACCATGCCAACTTGTTTGGCCTTGAGCTGCCAAATGCAAGGTGCCCCGCAAACCCATACGACAAACAGAAAGCAGGCCCTTGGCCAAATGAGCTGTATGGGTTGGAGCCCCTATCTGGTCATCCACCACGCTGATTTCCGGCTTTGATTGAGCTAATCCAAGTATCGTCTGGCAAAAATTCTTGCCGTGCTGGCCAAAAAGCCAGCTCGTGCGTACGACAGTCCAACGGGAACAGGATTCCCTGACAGCCTTCTCACCATCGCTCTTGGAACGCCCGTAGGCGCTTAAAGGGGCATGGGGTTCATCCTCACCCAAGGGTTCTGGACCTGGACGCGAAAATACATAATCCGATGAAATATAAAGTAGTGACACCCCCGCGGTTTCACAGGCTTTGGCGCAGACCTCTGCCCCCCCCACATTCACTGCACGGCAGGCGGCCTCGTTGGCCTCAGCCCCATCAACATTGGTCCAAGCCGCCGCCAGAATCGCATAATCCGGCTTGTGCAAAGCCAAAGCCCTTCCAACGCTACCTGAATCCGTGATATCGCCATCTGTCCGACCCAGTGCAATGACAGGGTCCTTATCCGACGATAAGGCCGCCAGGTCACAACCCAGCATTCCCTTTCCTCCAAACACGAGCGTCTTCATGATGTCATGAGGAATGGAATGCGAAAGAAGTTATTCTTCATGCCATCGAAGAATTCGCGGGGTATTCGTAACATATCGAAGCGAAATCTCCTGGACCCACGGGGAATCGTCGGTTTGACCAACGCCTGTCTGCTCAAAAACCAGCCTAAGTGTGGTTTGAGAAGTGATGGGCCTCAATTTGTAGTCCAGAATCTCGGGTGAAGCGATGCCGGGGGCGTCCTCACCCATCGGAGTCGCAATCATTCCCATGTAATCATGAAATTGACGAGGCGTCGCTGGGACACACAATTGGTTTGACACCGCAGGCCCCTCATACACCCGCAAGTCTGTGCGAACCTCTGGAACAAGCCCCTGACCTGTTGGGACGTCAAATATTCTGGCTCCAACAGAAATCAACAGCGCCCCTGGGCCCCAGTCCGAGAACAAACGACCAGGGTTCGCGCTGTAGTAGTAATCATGATTGGGGTGTCTGGCAACCAAATCAGGATTGTCTCTTATGGTTTGAAAGATGTATTCTGAGGAATCTCCCACACCCGGAACATTGAAAAATGAATATCCCGACTCATTCATGATGGTTGTATCCCAAAAGAGGACTTGAATATCGTCGATGGTTGAATTCAAACGCATCCAAGGCATGGGCCATTCTGCATTGATTCCCATTTCGATTGGGTTCAAGGTGCCAGAGTCGGAGGAACTTGAAAATTGTGGCGGGTAATTCCCCTGATAACCACTTCCGTTCAAAGGAACAAAGGGGATTTCACCGAACACGAGAGATGAATAAGGAAGGAAAGATGGGACAATCAAACGGTACTTTTTATAAAACTGCATGTCAGCGAGGCCCAGGGTATTTCGGGAATCAAAACCCCACATGCGAGAATATGGGCTACCGAAAAACTCAGAATAATCCCAGGCGACAACCACATGTTGCCACGAACCAGGAACCTTTAAGGTACGACCGGAACTCAGAGCACCACCATCATTGTCTGTGATGGTGAACCCTTCGGCCCGAGCAAAGGACCGGTTACCCGTCATAACATCCCAGGCATACGCGATCTCATCATCTGAAAGCGTGCCATCGCCATCTGTATCTTCAAAGGGTTTCAACTCACTCGCATCGGCACCATTAGCTATCAACTCATCGTAAACAGCCCGGGTCCGTTCGATATCCTGCATCATGTCCATGTCCTCGACACACAAATCGGAAAACCAACGCCGGAAATAGGTACCCGCCGACTGCACCCCGGCATTCATATCATCGATGTCTTCAATTGTGTAGGCCCAGAAATCCGTATTGTCATGTTGATGTCCAGAAAGAAAATATGGCACACCTGAGAACCAATAATCCAATTTAAAGGCGGCAGGGTCATTTTCTCCCCAAGGAAAGGGGACTGGGTTCCCATGAAGATCAGAATTCGCCCCAACCAGACTGGAATGATCAGAGTGCGAAGCCCTGACAGCGCCAGAGTAAGGGTCCAGATAGGTGCAAAAATAGGTTGGGCGTCTCGTGTTGTAGCTTTCCATAGTGCCAGGATGGACTAGTCCTGCCCGGGGTCTTTCGGTTTCCTCCCAAAGGGTCATGTGAAATAGGGAACGATGTCCAAACCGAAGCCCTGATGGCACGCGATACCAGAATGAGATGAGGCATTTGTTGAAACGGAGAGACGCATCTTCGGGTGCCACCGAAAGGGGGTCAAAAATATATGAATCACCAAAAAGATCCGATGCCCTGGGTCCATGTCCTCTTGATGAAAAGGACAAACCTCCAAAGGCCGAAACATCTCCTCCCATTGAGCCAACCCCGAAGATGGATTCCTCATGTTCCATCCTGGAATTCACGAAGGGTTCAACTAATGAACCAACAGTTGGATCTGCGGGCCACCAAGGGACACCTCCCAAATCTCCCGTCATCTCAGTGTACAAATCATCAGGCGACAAATAGTTCCTTGAAAAGGTGTAATGACCTTTCCATGGCACGGTGATTCTAGAACTTTGCATGCCAATGGTCCCCAATTGACTATGGCTGCCATTCACCTCTGGGCCAATGACCACGGCCGTATTAGTCGCCAGGGGGAATTGCGCGCTCATTGCCTGAAAGTCCATCTGGGTACGGATGTGCCTTGTCGTGAAAATGCGTTGATCGGTTTCAATCGATGCCTTTAAGGCAATACCATCCTGGTACAGGCTGGAGCGAGAACTCAAGTTGTAGATCCCGCCTGGTTGGAAATCCACCTTGGGAATGTGGAACTTGATGGTGAAATCATCAACGCTTCTCAAAGGCGTAGGAGTGAATTCTGAAGCGTCGGACAAGTTGTTGTCGATGACGGGGTGGAGGTAGGGAGTCAGTAGAGCAGCAGGGGCATCCAGCCAACCCGGCATACGCCTGACACAGCTCAAAATATGTGGCAGGGTTCTTTCGATGTAGGTTTGCCTGAAGACATAAACATCCTCTGTGGACGTGGGGTCGTCATCGGGATAATGGGGATACTGCGTCAGATCACGGCCGGCATTGATCCGCGTGCCCAGCGGAGGAACGCGTTCGTAGGGCAGGGCAAGGTTCTCCGCCTCTATGGCCTTGAGCATGGCCGCAAAGGCATCAAAACTTTCCGGATACCCGCCAGGGTAAATCAGGCCTGGGCTACCAGCCATTCCCTCAGCATAGGCTTCGTAAGCCCCTGCAAGAATCATGGCATCTCGGAGACTCATCAGGCTGTTTGTCTGGATGCCGACTGTTGTCACATTCTTCCAGACTCCGTTTTCATACATCCCAAATCCTGAACCCGCATTACCCAATGGGAAACAGGGACCTCCAACTCCCATGGTTGGAGTGAATGTCTCCATGTTTTTGCACCCATAGGCATTGCTCAGTCCCGAGGGCCCCATCAAGGGGTCGAATTCCACACGGTCTAGGATTCCGCCTTCACAAAGGTAACGGACATTGACAGGAGCGTAGAAAATTGCGGCTCGGACATGGAAACTGGCCGCATTCAGGTTGATCAGGGGTACGGGATGCGGACGCCATAGACTGGTCAAGTCAGGCGGGTCCGTGTCGAGGGCATACATCAATGGATAGGGAGATAGAGGATATCCCGGATTCTGCCCGAAGGCGCCGAATTCGCGTGCCATTCGAAAGAATGCTGCGTCCTCATAGGATCGGACGGTCAAATCCTGTCGAACAACGTCGTAGAAGGACTTCGAGCCAAGATAAGAGGTGTGCAGATGGAGTGCTCCCCAGGCATTCACAGCACCCTCCAACTCGGCCAGATCACGGTATCCACCCTGGGGTCGTTGGGAGATCACGGCATCCCCAAATCCTTGACCCGCAGGTTGCGAGGCGCCCCAATTGCCCCCTGCCGAACATGTGAAGTTCACAGGCTTCTGGTGTGAGGCGTTCAAGGTATTCCACGATGGAAAGATCGCAGCTTGGGGAACTCCTTCGGCAATCCTGTCTGAGGCGAATTTATGCACATCACCATAGGCATTGAGCAAACGGCGAAGACGAAAATTGATAAGCGCCGAAATATCCGGGGATGCTGCATCAACCCAGGGATCCAGGGCTTTAGCATCGTAGGTCGAGGGAATCTCAGCTTGCCCTGCGGCAATTCCGTCGTTGACGTTGATCCTCCCCGAGAGATCGGCATACATGTAGACCGTTGCATCGTGTCCATTGACGTCAGGGGACACGTCCAGCGTAACCACTCCAGAATGCACAGCGATAGGCCGGGCATCCAAGTGCCGCAAAGTGGATTTGAGCATCAAAGAACTCATTTCGATTCCTGAGCGGGCCAAGAGTCGAACTTTCGATATGCCAAGTGAGCGCTGTGACAGCTTTTCAGCCATCACGGATACGGAAAGAAGTTCTAGGGCCAAATAAGCCAAGCCACCCAGGAGAGCAATCACAATGAGAAGAACAAAACCATCACGAGTCTGACGGATGCCGTTTGTCATTGGCCCCCCCAATCTATCAGTGGATCAGACCCCCAGACGTTTGCCATACATCCGTTCATAATACGCCATATAGGCCCCACTCTTGATCCCCGACCACCAATCACCATGGTCACGGTACCACTGAATGGTGGCGGCCAACCCATCCTTGAACGCAGTGCGGGGCTCCCATCCGAGTTCGCGGCGTATCTTCCCAGCATCGATGGCATAGCGGCGGTCGTGACCAGGTCGATCCGCGACCATCTTGATCAGTGACTCCGGCTTGCCCAACTGGCGCAGGATCTCGAGCGTGATGATCCGGTTGGTCATCTCGTTGTTGCCACCGATATTGTAGACCTCACCGGACCTGCCCCCTTCAAGCACTTTCAGGATGGCCTTGTTGTGGTCTTCCACAAAAAGCCAGTCCCTCACATTGCCCCCATCCCCATAGAGAGGAAGGGGCTTGCCCTCGAGAGCGTTGGATATAAAAAGGGGAATGAGTTTTTCGGGGAATTGATAAGGCCCGTAATTGTTGCTGCATCGCGTGATCAGGGTGGCCATTCCGTGCGTATGGTAGGCCGCGCGCACCAGGCAGTCGGCCCCCGCCTTGGACGCGCTATAGGGGCTGTTGGGCTGGAGGGGTGTCTCTTCCGTGAATAACCCTGTCGGCCCGAGGGAACCGTACACTTCGTCAGTGGACACCTGAAGGAATCGGGCCACTTTGAGCTCTCGTGCCACTGAAAGCAGCATCTGGGTCCCCAACACATTCGTATCCACGAAGACACCTGGATTCTCGATGCTACGATCCACGTGGCTTTCGGCGGCGAAATTCACCACCACATCGCAACCCTTCATGGCAGATCGCACAGCATTCAGATCCCGGATGTCGCCCTTGACGAAATGGTGACGCGACTCATTCTCCAAACCCTCTAGGTTGCCAAGATTCCCTGCGTAGGTCAGAGCATCAAAATTGACCAGGGAATCTTTTGGACGCTCCATGAGGAAAAGACGCACAAAATTGGAGCCAATGAAACCGGCGCCTCCCGTGACAAAGGCCTTCATGCGCAATTTCCGGGTGTCATACCTTGTTCGCCCCGGTTTTTGCAACCAGCGAGCTCACGCGATGGAGGCTTTCAACTGTTCCGGCGTCCGACCACCATCCCTCGAGCACATCATGCGATAGCGTCCCTTCGCGGAGGTACATGTTGTTGACATCCGTGATTTCCAGCTCTCCGCGCGCCGAACGCTCGCACTTCTTGATCTTGGAAAACACCGTGGCGTCGTAGAAATAGATCCCGATCACAGCCTTGTTGGTCGGTGGATCCTTGGGTTTCTCGATGATTTCGGTCACCTTCCCATCCTTCAGGGCCACCACACCAAATCGTTGGGGGTCCTCGACTTCCTTGAGCAGAATCTTGGCACCCTTCTTCTGTGACTCAAATCCCCGGGCTGCTTTCACTATGTTTCCTTCGATGATATTGTCCCCGAGGACCACACAGATGCTATCGCCTTGGGCGAAGTATTCCGCCAGATCCAATGCCTCAGCGATCCCCCCCTCGCCTTCCTGATAGGCATACTGCATGCCTCGAATTCCGAAGGCCTTTCCATTGCCGAGGAGCTTGAGGAAGTCACCTGAGGAATTGCCGCCTGTGACCACCAGGATGTCCTTGATGCCGGCATTCACCAGGCATTGGATGGGATAGTAGATCATGGGCCGGTCATACACCGGGAGCAGATGCTTGTTTGTCACCAATGTCATGGGCCTGAGTCTTGAACCCAAGCCACCGGCCAGGATCACTCCCTTCATACCTGCGCTCCCTTCATGTGCTCAATCACCCTCCTCAAGATGGAATCCGTGTCGACCTTGGGCTGGTATCCGAAAGCTGTACGGGCCTTGGTCAGGTCCGGCACGCGTCTGCGCATGTCCTCAAATCCCTCTCCATAGGCTTTTTCATAGGGGACCTTCACGATCCCGGCCTTGTTGCCTGTGAGGGCGTTCACACGCTGGGCCAGTTCCATGATGCTGATCTCCCTGTCATTCCCAAGATTGTAAACCTGTCCGACAGCGGCTGGGCAGGCCATCATGTCGGCCACTCCCCGGACCACATCGGATACATCGGCAAAACATCTTTGTTGGGCCCCATCACCGTACACGGTAAGAGCTTCGCCTTGGAGCGCCTGGGCCACAAGCCTGGGGATGACCATGCCATAACGGCCCACCTGGCCTGGGCCCACTGTGTTGAAAAACCTGACGATACGGACGGGCAAGGCATGCTGCTTATGGTAGGCCAGACCCATGAATTCATCGACCATCTTGCTGGCGGCATAGGACCACCGGCTCTTGGAGGTCGGCCCCAAGACCACATCATCATCCTCGCGGAAGGGAATGCTGGCCCCCTTGCCATACACTTCAGATGTGCTGGCAATCACCACGGGTTTGAGCTTTTTGCGTGCGTTGCGCAAGACGAGTTCGGTACCCAGGATGTTGGTCTCGATGGTGCGAACAGGATCCTCGACGATGAGCATCACCCCCACCGCAGCGGCCAGGTGCACCACGTGATCGGCACGATCGACAAGCTCCGCCAGCAGGTCCTCTTGGGTGAAGCTACCCGCATGGAATGTAAAGTCCGGATTGTGTCGATGGGGGTCCATGTTGCGGGCCTCTCCGGTGGAAAGGTCGTCCAACACGCTCACCCGAAGTCCCCGGCCCAACAACTCACGTGTCAGGTGGCTCCCGATGAAACCGGCCCCGCCCGTGATGAGTACAAGAGGCTTCATTCCTTGACTCCTTTTGAAGAAGGGTAGGAGTGCCGGGTGGATGGATAGGAACCGTTACGCACCTCCTTAGCATAAGTTTTCAGACCCTTGAGGGCGGCACTCCCCAGGTTGCTGAAGACCTTCACAAAACGGGGACGAGGCTCCTGTGTCAGACCCAGCAGGTCGTGCCATACCAGGATTTGGCCATCGCATGATGGACCAGCACCGATGCCGATAGTGGGAATCCTCAGGTCCCGTGTGATCGTTTGCGCGATGTCGGAAGGCATCCCCTCAAGGACAACGGAAAAGGCGCCGGCTTCCTGCACGGCCAAAGCATCCTCGAGAATTCTTGCCGCATCTCTCTGGACCCTGAAACCACCAAGGGCATGAACACTTTGGGGCGTCAACCCCACGTGACCCATGACAGGAATGCCCTCTTCGACACAGGCTTTGATCCCCTCACAGCGCTTGCCTGCGCCCTCGATCTTCACCGCATGCACAGAACCTTCCGCCAGCAAACGACCGGCATGGCGGACCGTTTCCTGGGCATTCACTTGGAACGTCATGAAGGGCATGTCCCCCACACGAAAGGTCGAGGGAGCCCCACGAGAGACACATTGGGAGTGGTACACCATCTGGTCCATGGTCACTCCGAGGGTGTCAGAGCGCCCCTGGAACACCATCCCAAGGCTGTCCCCTACGAGGATAATATCGACCCCCGCTTCCTGGGCCAAACGGGCCGTCAAGGCATCGGAAGCCGTGACAGCCACAAGGGTCTCACGACCCTTAGCACGGGTCAGGGTGTGTGTGGTGTGGGTTTTCACATCAGCCTCGACAGTACTTTAACGAGAATCAACCCCAGAATGAGGGAGAAAATGACTCTCAGCCAACGGTCCGGCATCCGTTGGCCCACGGATGAACCCGCATAACCACCTAACAATAGCCCAGGAACCATATGCAGGCTCAGTGTCCCAGAGCCGGGCTCATAACCCAAGGGAATGGCCAAGAGGGAACTCACAATAATGGACGTCGTGGAAAGAACCATGGATCGTTTCAGGGTGATCCCGGCCCAACGATTGAGGAAGGGGACCATCAAGGCGCCCCCACCCACACCAAGGGAACCGAGAAAGAAGCTGGCCAGGACACCGGTCACCAACACCCGGCGAGGATGGAAGACCTCGGCCCCGGTCCCGCGTGCGGTTTCAGGCTTTGGCCAGAGGAACACGGCCAGGATGCACAGGAGAAACGTGGCGTAAATCCACCACATGAACGTCTCAGAGGAGATTGAATTCATAACGGAACCCAGCACGAGGCCCGCCATAGACCCTGTGAGCAAGGGTCCCAGGCCTTCCAGACTGCTTCCATGACGCTTGTGGCGGAAGCCGGCTGAAAGGGACAGTACGACGTTGTTGATCAGGCTGGAACTGCGGGCCACCGCCATCGGGTAATGAAGCACGTCAGTGATCATGGGTATGCCGATCAACCCGCTTCCCAGCCCCAGGGCCCCCCCAAAAAATCCAAGGACAAGCCCGGCAATCGCGTCGGGCCAATTCATGGCGATCAGGCGCCGATGTACTCCTGGAGCGAGCGAACCGAGGGCTCCTCACGCACCAGGGCCGCGATGGCCATGACGGCCGCTTCGGCGCCACTCATGGTGGTGATCACGGGAATGTTCTTGAGAATCGCTCCACGGCGAATTCTGACTTCATCTTCGCGGGCTGAAATCCCCGACGGCGTGTTGATGACAAGTTTGACCTCGGAATTGGTGATGACATCCAACACATTGGGTCGGCCCTGGTCGATTTTCTGGACTTCACGCACCTCGATCCCGGCAGAACGAAGAGCTTGCGCCGTTCCACCGGTGGCAATGACACTCAGGCCGCTGGTGACAAGGGACCTGGCCAACTCGACTGCCTTGGGCTTGTCATGATCCTTGACGCTCAGGAGCACGGCTCCATCCTTGGGCAGGGCCGTCATCGCGCCAGCCTTGGCCTTGGCCAAGGCCAAACCAAAATGCTTGTCAATTCCCATCACTTCACCAGTGGACAGCATCTCCGGCCCCAGAAGAATGTCGACCTTGTCGAAACGAGTGAATGGGAACACAGGCTCCTTGACGCTGGTGTGCTCCGGGATGATCTCGTTCTCGAAACCGACATCCTTCAGGGACTTGCCCACCATGAGGAGGGCGGCATATTTGGCTAAGGGATGACCGATCGCCTTCGAGACAAAAGGAATGGTCCGGCTGGCTCTTGGGTTCACCTCAAGAACATAGACTTCGTCCTTGAAAATGGCAAACTGGACGTTCATGAGCCCCACCACACCCACCTCTAGAGCAATCGCCTTTGCCTGACGGCGGATTTCATCCAGCTGGGCCTTGGGTATGGAGAAGGCAGGAAGCACGGCCGTGCTGTCACCGGAATGGATACCGGCCTCCTCGATATGCTCCATAATCCCGGCAATCACCACATTCTTGCCATCGCAGATGGCATCAACATCGATTTCAGTGGCATCTTCAAGGAACTTGTCGACGAGGACAGGACTTTCCGGGGTGACATCCGTGGCTTTCATGATGTAGGTCTCAAGTTCTTCCACGGAATACACAATGCGCATGCCTCGCCCACCTAGGACATAACTCGGTCGTGCCAAGACAGGGAAGCCGATACGTTGGGCAATCGCTGATGCCTGCTCGAAGGAACTGGCCATCCCGCTGGGGGGTTGTTTGAGGCCAAGGCGGTCGATGAGAGTCTTGAACTCTTCCCTGTCCTCACAGGCATGGATCGCATTCACACTGGTGCCAATGATGGGCACGCCTGAAGCCGCAAGGGCCCTGCTGAGCTTGAGGGGTGTCTGCCCGCCGAACTGAACGATCACCCCATCAGGCTTGACCCGATGACAAATGCTCAAGACGTCTTCGATGGTCAATGGCTCGAAGAACAACCTGTCTGACGTGTCGTAATCCGTAGAAACGGTCTCGGGATTGCTATTGACCATGATGGTCTCATATCCCGCCTCCCTCAGCGCCAAGCTGGCATGAACACAGCAGTAGTCAAACTCGATCCCCTGGCCAATGCGGTTCGGTCCGCCACCCAGAACCACGATCTTCTTTTTTCCAGAATCAAACGTAGCCTCACAAGCCCCTTCCCAGTTGGAGTAATAGTAGGGAGTGCGGGCCTCAAACTCCCCGGCACAGGTGTCCACAAGGCCATACTTCGCAATGACACCCAATTCATGGCGCTTCTTGCGGATCTCGGCTTCCGGTGATTGCGTCAAGCGCGACAGATGCGCATCTGAGAAACCGAGTTTCTTGACTTCTTCAAAACGAGAAGCCGACCAAGTCAGTGGCTTCTGCTCTGAGATCACGGTTTCCTCTTGAACGAGAAGAAGGCATTGCTCGAGAAACCAGGGATCCATTTTGCTGATCGAGGCCACTTCCTCGACAGTACAACCCGCCTTGAGCGCTTGATAGACGCTGAAAATGCGATCGGCACGGGGTTCTCTGGTGGCGGCCAAGGCGGCTTCCTTCGTAGGCAATATCGAGGCATCCGTAAAACCAATGCGCCCGGTTTCCAATGACCGCAACACCTTTTGAAAGGACTCCCGGAAGGTCCGGCCAATGGACATGGCCTCCCCCACCGACTTCATCTGAATCCCCAACACAGACGTGGCGGCAGGGAATTTCTCGAATGTGAAACGAGGGACCTTGATGACCACGTAATCGATGGAGGGCTCGAAACTGGCGGGTGTCTCGCGGGTGATATCGTTGGGCAATTCTTCGAGGGTGTAACCCACGGCAAGCTTCGCGGCAATCTTGGCGATGGGAAAGCCCGTGGCCTTGCTGGCCCGGGCACGTGTGCGGCTGACGCGGGGATTCATCTCAA
>JBFWNO010000064.1:0-15514 GCA_050251015.1 Planctomycetota bacterium | reverse complement strand
GATCTGGTTTCTTTCTCCGGCGGCCCATCGAGTGGATGGCCCTGGCTGCCAGTTCTTTTCCCGAACCGGTTTCGCCTGTCAACAGAACCCTCACATCACCGGTGGCCACAAGGGAAATCTTCGAGACGAGGTCTGTGACAGCCTCGGAGGTCCCCAAAATGATGTCCGAGGGAGCCACACCCCGTGTGGCAGGGTCGGTGGCTTCCGAAGCTCCGTGGTGAGTGGCCACACCAAGGTCGGCTGCGCTCAAGAACACCAATTCAGAGGTCCCCACGACAATCACATCAAAGGGCTGAAGAGCCTGTCTTCCCCTGACGGGAACAATGTTGAGGAAGGTGCCATTGCGGCTACCCAAATCCTCCAGGATCCAGATTCCATTCCCGTGGATCAACCTGGCATGGCGGCGTGAGGCCCGGGCATCCGGCAAGACAAGGTTGCATTCCTTGTCCCGTCCCATCACCACCTCCCCTTGGGCGGGGTCCAGGGGGAAAAACCGGCCGGCCAGGAGACCCTTCCGGCCAAAAAGTCCCAGGGGAGGTATCTTCATGCTCCTATCTTACGCGCCCCAAGCCCACCAGAGCCCGCCCTGGGCCTCCACAAGCCTTTCCAAGGCCTCCGACACTGTCGCGGCCACCCTCCGCGGCTTCATCTGCCCCCTGTCATCCTCCAGCACATAAACCCCTCCCCTTGTGGTATCGAGGGCCAGGGCCATTGAAGGGTCGGCCAACTCCAGGATCACCAGATGTCCACTGCGCCAATCATCAAAGAACTTCCTGCGCCATTTATGTTGGAACTCCAGAAACGAGGCGGTGGGTGACAGTCGCCAGCCCCAGGCAGGACCGGATTCATTTTTGTAAAAAATGCCACCATCTGTCTTGTCCCATAGAAGCCCGACTTCCTTGGGGAGAGGCAAGCCCACCTCGACCTCGGCTCTTTTGGCCGCTGCCAATGTTGCCGGGGCTTCCAGCATATGCCTGGCCTTCCAGGGCCTTTCACCCGGCCATTGGACCTCAAAAGGTTGGGGCCGGGTCAGGATGTCAAGCCAGTGGCACCCCTGCATGGATGTCACAGGATGGCCTCCAGGGTCGTCGCCAGGACTTCTTGCCTGCCCGTGGGTGAGATCACCTCTCATCATTCTGAAGGTGTGATGGCGCCCTTGAGCTTCACACTTGGGACCCCCAGCAGATGCATGGTGCTGGCCCCATTGTCCTTGTCGCCATGCACTGTGATGGTTTCCACCTTGGCTCTCTGGAGAGCCCGGCCCATCTCGGGGTAGCCGCGCCTGAGGAGCTGTTCCACCACGCCCGAGAAGATCGGGCTCTTGTCGCTGAAGCTGGTCCGGCTGGTGGTGCCGATCACACCCACCGCCCCGGCCCTGTCGAGGCGGAGCATGCGGGTCCCCAGCGAGACCAAGGGCAGGTGGAACCAGTCGGAACTCAGGCAGTTGGCCTCGATCACCAGAGGCAGGCGGTGGCCCACCTGCAGGCGGCTGGCCACGGCATTGCCCCTCCAGAAAAGATCAAGGCCCCAGTCCTCGAAATTTCCGTGACCGTTATAGAGCAACAGGTCCGACTCCGAATCATTGAAAGCGGCGGCGACGGCGTCCGTCATGGCGGGCGCGCTGGCAATCTGGCGGCGGAAGATGAAACGGTGACGCCAAGGCACCTCGAGCGACGGGATCACATCGCCCACACCTCTTTCAAAGATGGCGGGATCCAACGTGGTATCGGTGTCGGCGATCAGGGTGGCCTGGGGCTGACGCAGGGGATCAGCCGATTCCTCGTAGGCGATGACCTTGTCGATGATGAGGGACAGCTCTGCCTGTGTGCCGGCATCAAGGCGGCCCACGGCGAGATCGGGGAAGGGGTCCTCCCCCGTCTCGGCCATCAGGTGGTCCACCGCCGAGGCCTTGAGCCCTCCCCGGAGAACAGGCGTGGGGATCAAAGCCGGGCGAGTCGGGAAGTTGAAGACCCCCTTGGTGTTGATGTTGCCCGCCCCCACCAGAGTCAGGTAGAGGGGCTTGGGTGAGGGTGCCGTGCGCATCCTTTCCTGCACATAGAGCCTGACGGCACTGCTGGTGTAGTCACCAAAGGTGTATTCACGGCAGAGATCCTGGAAGGAGACCAGTTCCACGGTCTGGCCCATATCGTCCAAATGGTCGGCCAACCTCTGGGCCTCCACCATCAACGTGGCATCCGCCACCACAAGGTGGTCCACCTGGGTGCGGCGCCGACGGATCGGATTGTCCTGCGTGCGGAGGATGCAGGTCTCCACCAACCGGGCGTCGGATTCCTTGACAAACAGGATCCTCCGCCCCTTGTGCCTCACGCCCTCATGCGGGGCCTTGCCCGTCAACTCCCATTGTTTGGCATGCCAACCTGAAGGCTTCACGGGAGCATCCTCGGTTGTCCTGGCGGAGTCCGTATCATGACCAAAGCCCCTGTTGCCCCTTCCCGAGGCATCCCTTGGATCAAGGTCACTGTCGAGCCTGAGATGGTTCGCGAACACCAGGCTATCCGGAACGGAGCCGCCGTTGACATGGACGGTCACCACGCCACTAGCCTGGGTGGTGCCTGTGAACTCCGAAACCTGGGAGGCATCCGACACATCCGCCACCAGGATTGAATCTCCCACAGAGAACCCCGAGACACTCATCCGGGTGATCCCCGTTGGCAGGGGTGCATCAACGAGGATCTGATTTTGCGAAGCCACGAGGAGGCGGGGATAGATCAGCTCAAACCAGTCCAATCTGGCCCTAGCGCGCGGCAGTCCTGGAGGAATAAGCCCCGTGATCTTGAGTTGGTTGGTGCCATCAGGTACCGCCGAGGCGTCCATCGTGGCCGTGTGGGTGATCCAGGATGCGCCTTCCCACCACAGAGTGGCATAGGTGGGCTGGGCGTTGAGCCCCAGGGTGACACCCTGGTCGATGAGATCTTCAAAGTCGTTGGCTGCAAACAGGCGGGCACGCAAGACGGTCTGGCCGGTTGAGGAAGCGCCGGGTGCCTTGAAGCTGTAGGTCTTCTGCTGGGTATTGAAGACATTGTTGGAATCCACAAACAGCGTGTCGGGGGAACTTTCCATGTAGTTGTAGGCGTTGTTCTTTTCATAGCGGATGGTCTGGGTGAACTCCTGAAGGTCCCTGTCGAACCCGGCAGCACTGGCCGTCGTTCCCCAGCGACGCCCTGGTGTGCTGGCATCATGGACGGCATGCAGGATAAGCCTGTCGCTGTACAGGCTGGCTCCCAAACCCGTGTCGGCAAAGAAGAGCCAGCCATCCGCCACCTCTTTCAGGCTCAATTCCACGTTGCCACGGAAAAGGCGCAGCGAACCAGGGTCGGCCGCCAAGGGGGCCGTGTCCATCCCGGCTGCCGCCAGATCCGTGAGCTTGAGGCGGAACAGGCCTGCGTTGTAAAGGTCCCCGTCGACGCCATCATCCTGGCGTCGCAACCTGACCTCCACCACCTGATCAAAGTCGAGATAAGCCGGCTTTTGCGCATGGATGGCATCGTAGGACACCCTCCATGCCTCCGTGTCCGCCTCCGCCGCCTGCGTCGACCACACATAGTCCACGCGGAACCTTAGCTTCTTGAGGCACTCCAGGCGTCCCTGGCGGGGGTTGTAGCGAACGGCCTGGATTGTGAGGAGGAAGGCATCTTGATCACCCACGGTCACAGGATTCGAGACGGCAAAGAGTGCCGAGGGTGCGGAGATGTTCTGGAGATAGCTTGCGGGATTCATGGCATGAACCTCGACAAGCTGGGTCCCGGGCCTTTCCACTCTCACCTCGGATTCGAAATTCTCCTCAACCTCCAGGGTTTCCTCGATGTGGCGGATCTCTTCAAGGAATTCAAGTCGGTAACTTTCACCTCCCCAAAGCGAGGCCCAGATCCGTTTCTTGCTGTGGTAGCCGGTGAGAGTGCGTTGATCCCTGGAGAAGGTCTTCATCACCTTGCGCTTGAGGGTCTTCTTCACCAAGTCAAGGCGGGGAGCCGGCCTGTCCTCGAGGCGGGGCAAGGGCTCTACAGACACATCGGCTGACACCCAAGGGTGCCACTCTTCCTGGATCACCACCAATTTGGGCGATTTGCGTTTGGGCAGGTTCAGGAGCACACGCTTCACCGGCAATTTGGGGTCACCCAAGACCTGGGCATATTCCGTGGGCATGTCGGCAAATCTAAGCGCCAAGAAATCCATGGGGCGCCACTTGTGCTTGAAGAGCTTGTCTTGGGAACCGTGCGTCACATCCCAGCCGGCATGCTCACGGGTGACACGGTCGATCCTGAGTCCGGATGTGCCCAACTCCATTGTCATCCCCAGGGGATCCTGGCCGATGATCACCAGGCCCTGCCCCCCTGCATTGATCCCTTCGATGAAGGGCCCCAAATGGGGGTTGAGGGTCTCCTGGCCGTCGGGGATGCCATCACCATCGGAATCCGCACTACGGGGATCAAACCCGTAACGGTACTCGTCAAGGTTGTTCAACCCGTCGCCATCGGTATCGGCCAGGGCATCCGAAGGATCGTTGGGATCGAGGCCATGGGCGATTTCCCAATCATCGGGCAAGAGGTCTCGATCCCAGTCCACGCACACAGGGCCGTGCAGGGTGCGCACACCATGGGCATCCTCATCCTCAATCTTGTAGTACCACAATTCACCCCGGACCGGCACAGGGTCGAAGTGGCTGTACAGGTGACCGGAACCTTCGGCGCCATCCGCCGCAAGGATCATCTCATCTGTCAGCCTGACATAGGTGCCATGGCGTTCCCTGGAGCGATACACATGGAAACCCTCGTTCTCGAATTCCGACAGTGTCTTCCACTGGACACTCACGCCATCCCCGGTCACACCGGCCCCCAAGGCCCGCAACCACTCGAGGTTGACCCAGGTGGAAGAGGCGTTCCAGGTGATCTTGTTCGAGGTATCGTCATCCCCTGATTCACCGTCTGTGGCGACATCACCGAAATTGCCCGTATTGAGACGGAATGTTGTATCGGGTGTGTTGGCCCCCGCCTTCACGTTCTTGGGTGTGGTGGCTCCACCCTGCTTGAAAAAGCGGACCTCGCGGATCGTGTCGGGGAAATTGGAAACGTCGCCGGCTCCCAAGGCCGAGAGATCCATCCCCAGACCCCCGTCGCCGATGTTGTCAAATGTGACAGTGCGGAAGTTGGTGGTCACGGCATTGCCCATCTTCGAACCCGCGCGGAAGATCAGCCCTTCATCGTTGAGGCTCTTGATCTGGGTCGTCTGTTTTGCCCAAAGGTCACCGCCTGAATTCACTCGCATCATGAACCGGTTCGTTCCCGGGGTGGCGGTGGTGAGGGTCGTCTTGTCAAATTTCATCGTTTTGGAGACATCGAGTAGGGCCGCATTGCCGAGCGTGATCGTCACATTGCCCGCTGTGACCGTCCCCGAATTGACGCTCAAGCCATTCGCCAGGGTGAAGCTGTCGGCCAGAACAAGGGTCCCCGTGCCTGTCATATGAAGGCGGCCGAGGGTCTCCCCATCGGTGGTCAGCGATTGCGTCGAGGTGCCGTCAAAGGTGACGACAGACCCAGTGGCCGAGATGTTCGATCCCGTGCCGTTGGTGAAATTCCCGCTGATATTCATGCGGCCCGGCAGGAACCAGGCTGTCGACTGGGTGTTGACCAGGTTGCCGTTGACATCCAGGAGGCTCGCGCTGTTGCTCATCCAACGGGTGTTGCGCACATCCCCGTTCACCGTGAAGGTGTTATTGGCAGCGCTGAGGATGCCATCATTCGAGACGCTGGTGCAGGTGAAATTCCCGCTGGCGGCATCAAACGACAGGACGCCACGACCGCTACCCGAATCGTAAAGGATTTCCACGGATCCGTTCACGGTGATGCTGTTGGCGGCCCCGGCATTGGTCACTGAACCGCCGCTTTGGATCACGATGGAACCCACGCTGAAGGACCCGTTGAAATAGGGGCTGAGGTTGTTGCTGGAGGCCTTGGCCGGGATCACCACGCGCTCGCCCGCCGTGGGCACCACGTTGGGCGACCAGTTGTTGGCCACGCTCCACAGCGAGCTGTTGCCGCCGCCGTCCCAGGTCTTCTCGGGCCACTCAATGGAGCCCGGGGTGACCGAACCGGCCGCCTTGTCGTTCTCATAGGTGGCCCCTCCCAGGGACCCCGACCATCCCGTCATCTGGATGGCAGACACTTGCACGCCGGCATTGTTGACCGTGCTGACGTTGTATTGGCAACCCGCATTGAAGATGTTGCCTTCCCAGGTGTAGGTGTTGGCAGCGATTGTGGTGTCGCCCATCTGGATGTAGGTGCCTGTAGAAAGGCCGTCATCGTTGGCAAAGGTCATGCTGTCGATGTCGATCGCGGCGCCCGCTGAGGATGCGATGTTGATGCCGTTGTCATCGGGGTTCTGGATGGTGCCACCCGACAGGGCCACAACCCCGGAATTCTTGACGTCAAACTGGAAGTCGGCTCCCTTGTCAGTGATGGTGGGCGTGCCGGTGGAGGTGATGCTGGCACCCGTCCCGTCGGAAGTGAGGGCCCCCGGCCGCGAGGCTGTTCCCAGCCTCACGATTGATGTGCCTGAAAGCGCCAGCGTTCCGTTGACCTGCAGGGCCTTCACCGTGAGGTCATCCCCGGTCCCGAGAGTGAGGGTGCCATAGACCTCCGCCATGTTCAAGGTGGTGGCCGAAGAGCCCGCCAGGACTCCCGTGCTGTTCGGGAAAATCACACGGTTGCCACGGCCACTGGCATTCAGGCTCTGCGTCAGGGTCCCATTGTTGGTCAGGGTCGACTTCACACCCACATGGTTGTGACTCGCGCCATTGACCCTCAGATCCAGGGACGCACCCGAAGCGAGCGTGATGTTGTCGAAGGTGGTGATGCTCGAACCCTTCAGGTGGGAAGCGGCCCCCGTGAACTGCACCGTGCTGGTGCCCGCCGTGAAGGTGCCGTTGTTCACAAAGTGATTTTCGATATCCGGGGTGTTGGCCGGAGAGGCCGTATTGTTCAGCGACAGGGTGGCTCCCGTTTGGATGTACAGGTTGTGGAAATTGGTGTCCGAGGATCCCTGCACCTGGCTGGAGGCTCCGCAGAAGCTGACATTCCCCGATCCGGCATAGAAGGTACCGTTGTTCACCAGGTCGCCGGACACCCACAATGAACGCGTGTCGCAGGTGACGGTGCTGGAGGCCGCCACGGTCAGGTCGTTTTTGACCTGGGCATAGGAGGCCCCCACTGTGGCATTGCCCCCCGTGGTGCTTACGGTCAGGTTGTAGTAGACCTCCTGGGGAATGGTCTGGGCCGAGGTCCCGTTAAACTCGATGGTGCCGGTCTCCTCGTTGAAGACTGTGCCGAACGTCAGGGCTGTCTTGACCTTCAAGGTTCCAGGCACCACCAGACGGTTCGTGATGGCAATGTTCTCATTTTGCGCTGTGTAAGTGGATCCCGAGGGGATAACCAGGTTGTAGAACGAGTTGTTGTTGGTATCGATGGTGCCTGAGGCCCCATCGAGGGTCACCGTGCCTGTCTCACGATTGTATGTTCCATCATTGACCCAGTTGCCACCCACCTTCACGGTTTCGGGCTCCAGCGTGCCATTGTTGGTCAACGAGCCGTCAATATCGAAATTGGTGGCCGAGGCTGTCGAGAGCAACCGCCCTGCGGCTCCCACCGTGACATTGCCCGCCACCGTGATCGTTGATGAAGCATGGCCGACGGTGAAATTGCCATTGATGGTCATTCCCGACCCAATCGCCAGGGTACCGGTGGAATCCCAGGTCAGGATCCCCATGCGGTTGGCCCCGCCTCCCGAGGCATCAACCTGGACAGAACCGCCGATGGTCAGGGAGCGCGTGCCTGCGGCTGTCACCGAGGCGTTTTGGTTGATGATCAGCGATCCCACAGTGGTGGTGATATTGACGTGGGGATAGTGAGGCACGCCGCTGGGAATGATCACATTTTCCCCGGCCGAGGGCACGTTGACAGGGGTCCAATTGCTGGCATTACTCCATTGAGAACTTACGGAACCGTTCCATTGCTTCTGCGGCCAGGTGATGGAGCCGCCTCCGGTGATTTCACCGGATCCCTTGTCATTTTCGTAGTCTTCCCCACCCTTGGAGCCACCCCAACCCGGACAGGTCACGGCATCATTGGCGGCGTCGGCGGGCGTGCTGACGTTGTAGAGGGTATTGGCATCAAACTGCATCGAGCTGAAACTGTAGGTATTGGCGGCAATGCCCGCCAGCGAAATGGTGAGGTAAGTCCCTGTGGCGGCATTGCCACCCGTGAAACTCACACCGTCAATGTCAAACCCGGTGCCTGCCGTGGCATTGATGTTAAGGCCCGCATCATCGGGGTTATTGAAGACAAGGGCATCAATGTTGACCACCCCACCCGAAAGAACATCAAAGGAATATTCCTGCCCCTTGTCCGTCACGGTGGGCGTGGAGCCCGAGGCCTGGAAGGTCCCGTAGATATTGGCGTCGCCCTTGGTGGCCGCCGTGCCAATCGAGAGGGTGGTGCTGCCTTGGATATCCAAGGTGCCGCCTCCCCAGACATTAAGCACCTTGGCCGCCAGACTGTGCCCGGACACGGTGAGGGTGCCCAACACCTCAAGCTGATTGAACACGGTTTCCGAGGAGGCCCCCGAAAGCGTTTTGCCTGCTCCGGTTGTTGTACCTATGGTCGATGAACTTCCCGCAGTCAACGTGCCGTTATCGATGAAATCTCCCGACCAATTGAAGCGGCGGGCTCCCGTGGATGCGAAGGCCACCGTGGAAGCCGCGTTGATGGTGACATCATCAAAGGTTGTCACCTTGGATCCGCGGAGCGTGGTGGTGCCCCCGAAGATCACATGGGAGGAACCTGTGGTGAAGGTTCCGTCATTCACAAAGTTGCCATTGACCTGGATTTCGTTGGCCGGAGAAGCCGTGGTGCTGATATCGAGAGCGGCTGTTGATGCGATAAAGAGATTGTTGAAGGTGGTCTTTGAGTCGCCGAGGACACTCGAGGTTGCCCCGTCAAAGCTCACGGTGGATGTCTCGGGCGTGAACGTGTGGTTGTTCGTCCAGTCACCCGTGACCTGGATCTTGGCCGAGGAGCCTTTGCAGGTGGCGTTATCAACAATGGTAAAGTTATTCTTGACGCTCGAAGTTCCTGCGGCGAAGGTGACATCAGCCCCCGTGTTTGTCACTTGCAGGTTGTAGTAATTAAGGGCTGAAATGGTTTGGGCTGCTGTCCCGCTGTACTTCACCGTGCCCGTGATCGGATCCAGAGTCCCGGACATCGAGAACCCTCCCGCCAGATTGAGGGTGCCCCCCACCACCAGACGGTTGGTCACGGTAAGGGTGGCGGAAGATGGCGCCGTGTAGGTCGATCCCGAAGGGATACTCAAACGGTAGAAACTTCCGGCCCCGATGTTCACTGTGCCCGAGGCCCCATCCATGGTCACGACAGACGTGCCGGGGGTGAATGTCCCTGAACTCACATCAAGATTCCCGGCGATGGAAATCCTCAGGGGCTGCAATGTTCCAGCACAGGTCAGACTGCCTTCGACATCGGTGCTCCCACCCCCCGAGGATTCAAGCCTCGATGTGGAACTGGTCATGTCCACACTCGAATTAAAATCGAACACGCCGGTGGACCTGTGAAACATTCTGCCATCGAGTGCCAGAGCCCCATCCACACGCAAGGTCCCTGTGCTGTCCCAGCTGACGATAGCATCACGGCCCGCCCCCGCATTGGTCTCTAGGGTCAGCGAACCATTGATGGTCAAATTCCGTGCTCCCGTGTCTGTGGTCACGCTGGCTCCATCTTCGATCAACAGCGATCCCACGGTGGTGGAGGTGTTGAGCATCGGGAAAACGTTGTTCACGGAAGGCACGGAGGGGATCTTCACATTGTCGGTGCCCGTGGGCACGGCATCGGGGCTCCAATTGGCGGCCGTGCTCCAGAGACTGGTGCCTCCTCCGCCATCCCAGACAACGGAGGGCCATTCGATGGTGGAAGAGGCTGTTTCATCGGTGCCTGCACCATGATCATTCTCGTAGGTTGGGCCGCCATTGGCTCCACCGTACCCCGTGAGGGTGAATGCGTCGACAGATGCCGTGGCAGGGCTTTCAATGTTGTATTGGCAATTGGCGTCAAAACTCAGTCCCGAGAAGGTGTAGCCATTGGAAGGGGGTGAGGCCCTCTGCCACCTGATGTAGGTTCCGGAGGCACCCGCCGTGGCATCGGTGAAGCTGATATTGTCGATGTCGATTGTGGCGCTGGCCGTTGTGGCGATGTTGATCCCATCGTTGTCCAGGTTCGCGATATTGCCCGAGTTGAGATCAAGACTTCCCAAGTTTTGCACCGTGAAACTGTAGTGCACCGAGGTTGGCGAGCTGGTGATGGTGGGCGTCGAGCCGCTCGTGGTGAAGGAACCGCGGACATCAAAGGCGCCACCTGTAGCAAATCGCAGGGTCGAGTTGCCATCCATGGTGAAGGAACCGGTGTTCCACAAAGTGAAGGTTGTCACCGTCACATCATCCCCGCTACCCATGGTCAACGAGCCAATCACATCAATGGTTTTCACCGTGGTGGCCGTGGAGCCGGACCAGGTGCCTGTGCCGGCAAAGACGAGCTTGGTGTTCCCTGTGGTGAAGGCGCCGTTGTTCTGGAACTCGCTGAGGATGTGCAGTCGGTCAGCCGTGTTGCCCACATTGAGAGTGGCCGGTGTGTCGATGATGACCGTATCAAAGGTTGTGGTGGTCGAGCCCAGGATGGAGGAAGCCGATCCGGTGAACTTGACCTCGGCATCACTCGCCGTGAATGTCCCGTTGTTGGTCCAGTCGTTACCGATCGACGTGGCATTAGAAGGCGTGGCCGTGTTGTTGAACTGGAGGGTGGCCCCCGCATCGATGGTCAGGTTGTAGAAATTCGTCGCCTGGGACCCCACCACCTGCTGGCTTCCCCCCGTGAAGACAATGGTACTGGAGGATGGCGTGAAAGTCGCTGAATTTGAAATGTTGCCTTCAAGGTTTACCGTGGCACTCCCGGCATCCAGCGTTCCCTGGGTGATGGTCAGGGCTCCCAGAACCGTGGTGGTACCCGCACTGAGCGTGGCCGTGCCTGATGACTTGTCCACAGTCAGGTTGTAATAGCCTTCCACGGGCACGGTCTGGGCTCCGGTGCCATTGAACTTCACCGTACCTGTCCACTCATCGAAGCGGGTGCCGAAGGTGATGGAACTCTTCAGGTTGAAGGTACCCCTGACGGCCAGGACATTGGTGCATGTAAAGGCGTCGTTGGCCGTAGGGGAAGCGCCCGAGGCCACCACGGCTCGGTAAAAACTTGACCCGCCGCTGGCAATGGTGCCGGTACCACTGAAGGTCACTGTCCCTGTATTGGCCGTGAAGGTGGCACTATTGGCCCAATTGCCGGTGATTGTGGTGCTCGTTCCCGCGCTGTAGGTCCCTCCAGATTGGTTGGTCAGACTCCCATTGAGGGTCGTGGTGGTGGCTTCACTGGCGTCAAGAGTGCCCGAATTCGTGAGCACACCATTGACCTGAAATGTCGCGCTGTCGATCTCCATCGTCCCCTGGTTTGTGAGATCAGCCTCGCCAATGAAGCTTGAGGCCCCCGTGGCCTGGAACCTGATGACCCCATCACCGTCACCCTCATCAGGCTTGACGGTGATATTGCTGGTGACCCTGAACGTGTAGGCCGCATGGGTGTTGTCGCAGGTGAGCACGCCTCCCGAATTGACCTGCAATGAAACAATCGTCACGGTGGCCGTGTCCACGATGGGCGTATCGTTGCCTGGATCCACCTTGGGGATGAGCACAGTATCGGAGGCCCCTGGCACACCCACTGGACTCCAATTGTTGCCGTCATTCCAGCTTTGGCTGACCGAACCCACCCAGCTCTTGGAGGGCCATTGGATACTTGAACTGGCCACAGATCCGGCCCCCTTGTCATTTTCATACGTTTCACCAGAGCGGGCACCCGAATAGCCCGACATGACCACCCCAGCATCGGCCACACCCACATTGTTCACGGTGGACACGTTGTACTGGCAGTTGTTGTCGAAGGCGCAGCCCGAGAAGCTGAACTCATTGGCCGCAATCGTGGTCTGGAGTAGTCGGAGGTAGGTCCCAGTCTGCGTCAGGTCGGCGTTGGTGAAATTGACGCCATCAATGTCGATGTTGCCATTGTTCACGGTTGATTCCACCGTCAAACCATTATTGTCGGGATTGGCAAAGTCGAGCTTGTTGATATCCACAACGGCACTGGCCCCTGAAATGGCAAAGGCATAGTCGGAACCCACGTTGGTGATCTTGGGCGTGGAACCATCGGCTGTGAAGGTGCCGTAGACCTTCATGCCCTTGCCCAGCCTCCGGAGGGGGTTGCCTCTCATGTCGAGGGTGCTGTTGGCCCAGACGGCAAAGCGCTCACGGATCGTGATGTCATCACCCGTGCCCAGGGTCAGCTTGCCACTATCCTGGGTGACCGCATAGAAGTCCGTGGTGCCGGTGATCTGGCAATCGGTGCCCCTGAAGTGCACCTTGGAGGTGCCCCGGTTGAAGGTGCCCACATTCCAGAAGGTGTTGGCTACCCCGAAACGCACAGTGCCGCCCTCGAAGGTGCCCGTGATCTTGATGGTGTCGAAGGTGGTGGTGCTCACCCCGGCGATGCTGGCCGAAGCCGGAGCTCCGGTGAAGATCACGGTGGAAGTTCCCTGGGTGAAGGTGCCGTCGTTGCGGAGGATATTGCCCACAGAGAACTCGTTCACATGCCCCACCTCCGTGACACTCACATTCACCGTGGTGGCGTTTTCAAAATTCAGGTTGTAGAACGTGGTGGCCGTGTCGCCACCGATCGTCTTCGTACCCCCTCCCCCAATAATGACCTTCGACGTGGAGGCCGTGAAGGTGCCGTTATTGGTGAAGTTCCCGGCTGTCCGCAACGTGGCGCCGGCCACACCCACGGCCTTGCCGCCATCGGCAATGGTGAAGGTGGAGTCGCAGGTGGTGATGCCACTTGAAAGGCTGGCACCCGAAGCATGGGTATTCGAGACCTGCAGTTGGAAGTAGTTTGTTCCCCCTGCCGTAGGGATGGGGATGGTCTGGGCTGAGGAACCAGCAAAGTTGATGACCCCGTCAGAGCCCCCATTGAAATCAAGGTCCAGCCTTCCAAAACCGGTGAATGTCAGATTGCCCAGAAGCTTCAGCGTATTGAGGGAGGTGCCCGTTCCGGAATTGTCGAAACTAATGCACCCTGTGATATCCAGGTCGTCGTTGACCGTCAGTGTGAGGGGCGAGCCATTCTGCGAAAAGAGTTCCAAGGTGTGAAACGAATCCCCACCCATGGTGGCCTGCTGACTGGTCCCGTTGAACAGGAATCGAGACCTTCCCGCATAAAAATCACCGGCATTGGTGAAATTTCCCTGGAATGTCCATGTGCCGATGTTGGTGCAACGCAATGTACCTCCAGCTAGATTGGTCACCCCTCCATCGCCTGCATAGGCGGTGGTGCTGGAGCTGGTGCAACGGAAGTCGCCTCCGTTGACCAGATCACCATCAATGTTTGCGGCCGTGATGAAATAGCAGGTGCCGTAGTTCTCCCAATTGCCATCCACGGTCAGGAAATCGGCATCAACACTGTCACCGTAAAAACATCCCGGTGCGTCGCCGTTGGCCCCTTCGATAAAGAAACCGCCGTCAGGGATATCGAGGTCAACGTTGCCCCCGTCACAGGTCACCACACCTCCACTGAGAATGATGAGCGATCCAACAGAGACATCCACGTTGATCTGGCAACGGTTGACATTATCTGTGGAGACAATGGCCGTTTCATTGGCACCAGGAGGGCCCCCTGATGGGTACCAATTCCCCGCATCGTTGAAGTCATCGTCTACGGCCCCCGTCCAGTAGAAGGCGTCCCACACCAGATCGCCACCCACCACCACTCCGGCGCCACCATCGTTTTCATAAGCCTGGCCCCCTTTGGCCCCGCTCCATGAACGCAGGGTGATCTGGTCCGTATAACCCGCTACAGTCTGAATGTTGTACTGGCAATTGGCATCAAAACTCAGGCCCTCCCAATTCGGCCCCCCCCCTCCGTCATTGGTGCGCTGATAATTCACATAGACACCTGTGGCGCCAATGCTGTCGTCGGTAAAGGCCAACCCATCAAAATTACCCGGCTCATTGGCCGTGCTCTCAATCACCATTCCAGAATTGTTGAGATTCTTGACGTTCAGGCGGTTGATGTCGATGTCCGCGCTGCCGCGGATATTGAAGGCCAATTTTGCGCCGCGGTCCGTGATGGTCGGTATACCAAGGGCCGACTCCACAAGAAAGTCCATGCTGGAAGAAAACACGATGGTGGTGGCCTTGATGATGCAGGCCCCTGTCATGTTGAATTGACTCCCATCAACACGCAGAGAACTGCACTTGAGAATGGCCTGTCCTCCGTAGAGCCGCTTGCAGGGAGTGTTGACAACGCTGGCACTGTTGATGTGCACATTGTTGAAGGTGCCCTCGCCCACCAGGATCCCCCGACTGTAGCTCGTGCCATCGTTGTACTCGAGGGCGGTGTCAAAGGTCACGGTGTAGGTGCTGGGCGAAAAGGTATCCTGGCTAGCCCACCAGGTGCGGTTGATGTTGTAGTGGGCCCGGGCCACCGCGCTCACTGTAGCCTTGATCTCCACGTCCATGAAGGTTTCATCCACATCAGGCATGTTCACGGTGGTGCCGCCAAACACCACGCGCGAGCCCCTGGCGGTGCTCGCCGGGTCGGCACCTTCCGTGAAGCCAGCGGCCCCGTTGTTGTTGTCCCAGGTGCCGTCGACTGTCACACAATTGGGGCCTCCACAGGCCAAGACTCCATCAATCTGCAGGGTGCCTTGAACATGCAACGAGGCATCGGCTGTTGTCAGGCTGGTGAGGGTCATGGTGCCAGCACTGATCGTCAGGTCGTAAAAGTTATTGCTGCCCTTGCCCACCACATTGTGGCTGGCTGTGGCGGTGACCTTGTTCGAGGCCGAAGTCCAGGTCCCGAGGTTGTACCAGGTGCCCCCGAAGGACACATCAATGCTTTGGGTCACCGTGGTGCCCAGCCGAACGCTCACTTTGCTGAAGGTGGGCGCCGTGGTTCCCGTGAGGGTGGAATCCCCACGGAACACTGTCTCGCAAGCGTTAGCGGTGTAGGTGCCATCAAAGGTCCATGTGCCGGCGCAGTAGACCTTCGAGGTGTTGTTGCAGGTCATCACCTCACCCGTGGGGATGGTCATCCCCGGGTGGTAGAAACGGGATCCTGCATTCAACGTGAGATCTCCATTCGTCCAGGTCATCGTGCTGTCCACGGTGACCTGGCTATTGGCGGCAATCGTGCAAGAACTTGTGCCGTTCAGGAGGTCCAGCGACTTGATCTTGAGGGAGTCCGCTGCATTGCTCACCGTGATGGTGGTGGCATTGTTCCCCCCCCCTGTGGTGATCGAACCCACACCCTGGATCACGGCCTGCGATGTGGCGCCGATATTG
>JBFWNO010000063.1:0-15714 GCA_050251015.1 Planctomycetota bacterium | reverse complement strand
TCTGGGTGTCACCGTTACTATTAGGGGAACAGATAAAACCATGGCGGCTTTCACCCAGTTGTGGGAACGCCTGGGTCAATCCATCACACCCACCGCCCAACTCTTCATCCGATGGAACCTCCTGCCTTCCCTCATCAAGGAAATCAAGGACAACGACCTTTTTGTCCTGGTAGGCGCGCGCAAGGGTGCTGTCTCCCACCGACCAGCCATCGATGCCTTTCCAGAAATCGTCGGTCATCACGGCAGTGACATCAATCTCCTGTTGATCTATCCGGGCCGTGAGTCCTTCACGGAACTGGACTTCGACGTTTGAACATCACTGCCATTCGGGGCTCACCCACATCAGGCCCCAAGGGTTACGAAATCTGAAACCCCGATTGTTTTGCTAAAATCGAGGCATGAACCCAGTGGTGACCCAGCATAAAGTGCGCTTCATCACGGCGGCGAGCCTTTTTGACGGGCATGATGCCTCCATCAACATCATGCGACGTTTGCTCCAACGGCTTGGGGCTGAAGTCATCCACCTGGGTCACAACCGTTCGGTGGCGGAGGTCCTCAAGGCCGCAATTGAAGAGGATGTCCAGGGCATTGCCATTTCCTCGTACCAAGGTGGCCACAACGAATACTTCAAGTACTTATTGGATGAACTCCGCCGCACGGGTCATGGACATGTGAAGGTCTTCGGTGGTGGCGGTGGCGTGATCCTGCCCCAGGAGATCAAGGATCTTGAAGACTACGGCGTCACAAGAATTTTCTCCCCTGAAGACGGTCGAAAGATGGGCCTGGAGGGCATGATCCGCTCGATGATCACAACCTGTGATTTTGCCGTGCCTTCCAACGGAAAGCCCCTCAAGCCGACCAAGCCTTTCAAGGCCCCCGTGGTGGGCATCACGGGAACCGGTGGAGCCGGGAAGTCGAGCTTGACTGACGAGTTGATCCTCCGTTTCCGGGAATCCTTCCCCTCGAAGCGTTTCCTGGCCATCTGCCTTGATCCCACTCAGGTCAAGACGGGTGGCGCCCTCCTCGGCGATCGCATCCGCATGAATGCCATCGATGGCGAGAATATCGTGGTGCGCTCCCTCTCAGCCTCCGGCCTTAAGGGGCCCATCTCCGATTCGGCCAAGGCCGAGGTGGAGAAAGGGCAACAACAGGGTTTTGACTTGATCTTTGTGGAAACCCCCGGTATCGGCCAAGGCGACACACCTCTCGTGGGTTTGGCGGACATCCACCTCTATGTGATGACATCGGAATTCGGGGCCCCCACCCAACTTGAAAAAATCAGCATGCTGGATTTTGCCGACCTTGTGGCCATCAACAAGTTTGAGCGGCCTGGCTCTCTTGATGCCCTACGGGAAGTCACAAGGGCCATTCGTCGCAATAAAGGGCAGGCCTCCATGGACCCCCGCGGCACAGATCCTGCGGCTTCCGGCGTCCACGGCACCTGTGCCGCTCGCTTCAATGACCCGGGTGTCACTGCCCTTTTCCAGGCCCTGATTGGTAAGCTGACTGAAAAGGCCTACGGCACCGAGACTTGGAAGATTCCCAACGCGAAGGAATCCAAGCTGATGGGTGACCCCCGGTCCTTCCTCCCCCCTGACCGGCAGCGCTACCTGAGTGACATCGCCAAAACGTTGCGTGATTACAAGTCATGGGTGCGTGACCAAGCTGACTTGGTGCGACGCATCCAAGCTCTTGAAACGGCCGCAATCGAATGTCCCAAGACATCGGCGGAGCTCACGAAGGCCGCCAAGGCACTTCTTGGCAAGGTCCACCCTGATGTGATCTCCCTTTGGAGAAGCCGGAAGGACTTCGAGGCCGAATGGTCGGGTCAGGAGTATGTCTACAAGGTGCGCGACAAGGAAATCCGTCAGCCCCTGGTGCAAGCCACGCTTTCGGGAACCCCTCTGCGTCGCATCAGTCTCCCGATGCTCCACGATGCCGGCGATTTCATCACCTGGCGCCTTTTAGAAAATGTTCCCGGCAGTTTCCCCTATACGGGTGGCGCCTTCCCTCTCAAGAGGCCCGAAGAGGAACCCGCCCGCATGTTCGCCGGAGAGGGAGATCCCGCTCGGACCAATGAAAGGTTCCACCTCCTGAGCAGAGGACAAAGCGCCAAGCGTCTCTCGACCGCATTTGATTCCGTAACGCTCTACGGGGAAGACCCCGATCGTCGCCCCGATATTTATGGCAAGGTGGGTGAAAGTGGCGTCTCCATCTGCACCGTGGAGAACATGGAACGGCTCTATGCCGGCTTCGACCTCTGCGCCCCCAACACGTCCGTCAGCATGACCATCAATGGTCCGGCCCCGGTGATCTTGGCCTTCTTCATGAATGCCGCCACACGCCAACAATGCCGGTTGCACCTGATCCGTTCCGGGAAACTCCAACTCCCCGAGGAAAAGGCCTTCCATCCAGAGGAAGGCGAAAAATCCTGGCAGGATACGCGCCAACTCCTTTCCGACGAGGAATTTCAGTCCATCCGTGAAAAAACGGTCCAGGCTGTCCGCGGCACAGTGCAGGCCGACATCCTGAAGGAAGACCAAGCCCAAAACACCTGCATCTTCGGCACTGAATTCGCCCTCAGGCTGATGACGGACATCCAGGCCTGGTTCATTGAACATAAGGTCCGTAATTACTACTCCGTGAGCATCTCGGGTTACCACATCGCCGAGGCCGGCGCCAATCCCATCACCCAGCTGGCCTTCACCCTGGCCAATGGATTCACCTATGTGGAAAGCTACCTGGCTCGTGGAATGAAAATCGACGACTTCGCCCCCAATCTTTCGTTCTTCTTCTCCAACGGCCTTGATGCGGAATATCAGGTGATTGGCAGGGTTGCCCGACGCATCTGGGCTGTGGCCCTGTCGCGCCTTTATGGGGCCAACGAGCGGAGCCAGAAGCTCAAATACCATATCCAAACATCGGGTCGGAGCCTGCACGCCCAGGAAATCGATTTCAACGACATCCGCACCACCCTCCAAGCTCTGATGGCTGTCTATGACCACTGCAACAGCCTCCACACCAACGCCTACGACGAAGCCATCACCACCCCCACCGCCGAAAGTGTTAGAAGGGCCCTGGCTATCCAGATGATCATCAATCGCGAACTGGGTACGGCCAGGGGTGAGAACATCCTCCAAGGAAGCGCCTTTATTGCTGAGCTGACCGAGCTTGTCGAGGAGGCTGTGCTGTCGGAATTCGACAGGCTGACGGCCAGAGGTGGAGTGTTGGGAGCCATGGAATTGCAGTACCAGCGATCCAAGATCCAGGAAGAGAGCCTGCTCTACGAAACCCTCAAGCATTCAGGCGAACTTCCCATCATAGGCGTCAACACCTTCCTGAACCCGTCCGGGGGCATGGCCAGCGAAAAGGGTTCCATGACGGTAGCCAGGGCCACCACGGCTGAAAAGGAAGGCCAGATTGCCCACCTCCAATCGTTCCATACCCGGCACAAGAACCAGGCATCCTCCTGCAAGAGCCGCCTTACCGAGGCGGCCCGTCAGGGTGGCAACATGTTCGATGTGCTGATGGATGTGGTGGAGCATCTCAGCCTGGGTCAGGTAACTCGAACCCTTTACGACATCGGCGGGAAGTACCGGAGAAACCTATGATCCGCATGGCCTTGGCCGTTAGCCTGGCCATGGGCCTCCTGGCAGACCAGGCCCCATCCCACAGGCTAGAGGCCCGCATATTGACCCCCACTCACGTCATCCCATCGGGGCTGGTGGCCGAAGTTGAGGGTGCCGTGAACCAAATCCCAGGTCAGCCCCTTGTTGTCAATTTGGACAGTACCATCCCGGCTGTGGTTTGCCTGAAATTCGGACAATCCCTGTTGCTGGAGGCCAACACCCGCCATCACAACCCCTATTCCATCGATGCCCCTACACCCTTTGATGCCGGTCTCATGAGACCGGGGTCCACAGTGGCCATCACTCCCACGGAACAAGGCACATTCCGGATTTTCGACAGTCTACAAGGCCATAGCGGCATCACTGTGGTGGTGGCGGAAAGGGACACGGCTATCGGTCATGTGGACAATGAAGGTCGACTGATACTCGAAGACCTCCCGCCGGGGACCAACTGCATCAACCTCAGGACGGTCTTGGGTCGTCCACTCTTTGGACAAAAGACGTTGGTCCTCCCCGTTGATAGCCACGTGGAGTTCACCTTTCCGTGATTTCCGTCCGTTTGACCTTCCTGTGCATGTTCTTGCTCCAAGGTTGCCTGGGGATGGGACACGAAGAAACTGGCGAGCTCCGGCTGGTGGTCGACACCCGGGAACGGTCCGACCTGCCGGTGGAGGCCCTGGCCGACTCGACCATGGACTGGAGACGACTCCCCCTCATCCGGGCTGAATTGCGTCTGCGGGGTGCCCCGGAAAGGGCACCCATCCAGCATGTCGTACACCTGCATGGGCGAGGCCCCCAACCCTCTGGCATTCTTTTTCAACAGGGCGACAGCCTCCGCCTTGTGAACGTTTCCAGACGGCCATTGTCGATTGTGACCTGGTATACCCAGGACCCTCCATACCTGCTCCTGCATGGGGCCCAGATGGAACTCAGTTTCCCGAATCACTTGGTGGAGGGGATCGTGTCGGATGATGCCGATGCCTTCCGTCTCCATGTCCGGTCAACCGCAGCAACTGTGGCCAGTTTTGTGACGGCCCACCGCAATGAATGGTTCAAAGGACTGGAACCTGGTTCCTGGACCCTCGAACTTTCGCATGAACGGATACCGACCATCATGGTTCCTTTCACCATTGAGGCAGGAAAAGTCACACGACTGTTGGTTCCCCTGGAAGTCGGACGGCTTCCACCGCTTATCCGATGAAGCTGGAATGGCTGACATGGGGGCTCCTGGCCCTGTCGGCTTTGGCCGGTCCTTTGCTCGTGGACCCCTTGGCCACCGAACCCCTCGGGCCGGTGAAGGGTATCGCCTCACTCCTTTTGCCCATGATGGCCCTTGTGAGCGCCTTGGCGGATCGCGGGGCAGGCATCTGGCAAGGACCATTTCAGAAGTCCTTGGGATCCCTCATGGCTGTGGCTGTCGTCTGCGCCCTCCGCTCACCCGCATGGCCTCTCGCCTCGGAAGAGCTACTGAGATTATCCGGCTTGATGGCCACAGCCCTGGCCGCCAGCTCGTGTCGATGGACCCCGCGACGTGTCCTGTGGTTCTGCGGGATCATTGTCATGGGGGCCTTCATCAACGGGGCCCTGGCCCTTGCCGAGCACTACAACCTTCCATGGAAAATCTATGGCCAGCAGGACCGGTTGGTGGCGTTGTTTGGGCACCAAAACGTCCTGGCCCAATTCCTGGTGATCCCCACCATGATGCTGATGGCATGGCCAGGATCCCCCATCATCTCCCGGATCCTCTCGACTCTCATGATGGGTCTGTTGGGGCTCACCCTCTGCCGGGGAGCCTGGGCCGCTGTGTTGGGAGGCGTCTTAACCCTATCCATCATCGGATCAGGACGTGGCCCATTCATGCTCAAGAGGTTTCTCTGGCCTCTCATAGGGGGAGTGGCCTTGGGGCTGGTTGTGAATGCCTGGGCGGCACCTTCACCAACAAGCGGAGCTCCCTTCACCTACAAGCGCGACACCAGAATACTCACGGGAGACAGCAACAGGCTCAACTACTACTCCCAAGGAACAGCCTTGCTCCTGGAGCGCCCCTTTCTTGGATGGGGACTAGGACAGTTCCCCGCCGTGTACCAGAAAATTGACAGCGCCAGAAACGAGTATGTGCGTTATCTGCATTGCGACTACCTGCAATGGGGGATTGAAACCGGATTTGTCGGCTTGGCTTCACTGCTCATCATGGGGTGGATCATGCTCGGACTGTTACGACGCTCCCCCGACCATCTCACCCCCATGGGTGCGGCCCTTGTCGGCACCCTGGCGCACAGCCTCGTGGAATACAACATGCAAATGAGTGTGACCTCCACCTTGGCCGCCCTATGCGCCGGAGCCATTGCCTCCACCAATACAGTTGAAATATCAAGGCCACCTTCCCGTTGGGTATGGGCCCTTGCTGGCCTGGGTGGTCTGCTCCTACTCTTACCTGTCATTGTCGCCCCCATGCAGTCCAGCCGACTTGAAAAAGATGCGATGGACGCGGCGAAAACAGATCCTTCTCTCAGCATGGCCATTCTGGACAAGGCTTTGGAGAAAACCCCCCACGATCCAACCTTGCTGTGGAACTGTGCCTGGGCCCAGGGAGAGGCCGGTCTCGATCAACAAGCCGTGGAAACCCTGGAACGGCTCAGAGTTCTCACTCCTTGGAACGAAAGGGTTCACCTCCTCCTTGCAGACCTGCATGAGCGCATGGGCAACGTTCAAGCCATGGCTGTTTCACTGGAGAGAGCCCGCGAAGTACTGCCCCGGTCCCGAGCCCTCCTTGTGGCCCTTGCACTTCTGTACTCGCGACAGGGAATGGCTGAGGAAAGGGATTCCGCTTTGGGCACCCTCCGCACAATGAATGATTGGAATGAGAACTGGAAAGAATTCATTTCTCGACTTGACAGCACAAACAACCCTTCCAGTCTTTTCCACATTGTCACTTTCCTCAAAGGACTCGCTGAAAAAGGTGAGAATCATCCACGCATCATGATGAAGCTGGCCTCCGTCCATTTCAGACTTCAGCAGTTTGACCAAGCCCTGATTCTCTACCGCGACCTGATGTCCCAAGAAGCGACACTCAAAGCTAACCTTGACATCGTCGAAAGAGAGGGTCTCTTCATTGCCGCGGTCAACACAGCAAGGCAGACAGGCCAGGAAACGGAGGCTCAGCACTGGGTGGCATCCGGTTTGGCCTCCTTTCCTATGAGCCGTCCACTGTTCACTCTGTCTTTCCAACAGCAACTTGATCAAGGAGGCCTCTTGGATGCCCTGAAACTCCTCAATGAAGCCCTTCGACATGGTGCCAACGAGATTGTGTTCAGACGTTTGACTGCGGACATCTTGGAAAAATGGTCTCAAGGACCAAGAATCGAGCAAGAAGTGGAAAGGCAAAGACAGTTGGCGGATTATTTGGAAACCTCGAGGTCCCGTTAAAATAATTTGACAAATGTCATTTTCGGGCTGTAAAAAAACGAAAAGTCTTTTTTGCCAATAGGCATCTTTTGCTACAATGACTGCAATGGGTTGTGATTAAGGGGGGCATGATGAACACGGTGACGATTGGCAGATATTTCAAGCTTTTTAGTTACCTGTTGTTGATCAATGCCATGATGTTTCCCAGCACACTCAAGGCTGCCATTGGCAGCTGTGCTGTGGAAGCCTCCACTTGGGAAGCTGGAAGCACTCCCACCATCACGGTCACTGTGGATGGCCCACCTAGCTCTGTCCCCGCAACAGGTAGAGTCAGGATCAAATTTCCCTATGGTTTCAAAATCCAGGGGGCTGCCGCGACAAATGTCGTGGCGGGCTCTGGAGCCTTTGTAACCTTCAACACATTCACTAACGTGGCAGAAAATGAAGTTTCTGTCAGCAATGCTACGGCCAACCCAAGCACAGGAAATATCACCATTACGTTTTCTGGTATCAAATTGCCTGAGCACGCAGGTTCAACGGGACCCTATGTGATTCAAACAATGACAGCCGGAGGCGCGAGCGTCCAAGAATCCAACAACAACGTGGCGGGGGATACCATAGTGGCCTCCGGTCCCTTCACCTTTCTGGATCCCCTGACGCGATTTGGCGGACCCGTTAAAAGGAACACAACCTTCAAAATCAAGGTGGGTGTCGCAGACACTTATGGGAACCTCACTTCAGGTGCTCCGGGCACCGTCACACTGTTGAAAGACCATGGCTCTGGCACCTTCACTCCCACCCTGGTCAGTTACAGCGCGGGTGTCGCGGAGTTCAACTGCACCTATAGTGAAGTCGGCCCTTTTGCCCTCTCAGCCCGTCTGACCGTGGGCGGTAGCTCATACACCGAATCCATCGGCAATTATTCCTGTTATGAAAACCTTGAAGGCCCTTCGCATCCCTTGGCTGTCGAACAAGTTCCCCAGGGCCTGACTCCCCTCGATTGGTCGATTGAATGGGAAGAATCACTGACACCCAACGTTGTCTATGAAGTATGGCAACAGTACTACCCCACCAACCTGGGGTATCAGTCGTACAACTCGAGCGCCTCATTCAACAGCTACATGGACTATGCCGAATTTAGGGCGACAGGCAATTACAACAGATACTTTTCGACCTTCTCCAAGAATCCTGACGATACAGCCCAGTGGTACCTCATCGGCACCACCAGTTATTCCAAATTCATTCCCAATGCAACCTACAGTTCGTTCCAGAGCGATCCGGGAAACCGGGGAGAGGCTGCAGGCATCGACAATCTTCCTTATGGAAAGTTCTATACCGACAAGTGGTTCAAAAGGAATTATGGTGCCTTCCGTGTTGTCGCCGTAGACACCAGCGGACTACGATCCATTTCGACTCATGAGGTCATGAGGGCGCCACTCGGTCCGGAGGCCACACCACTTCCTGTTCCACCCAATTCAATCCTTCCCGCACCGGAATCCGTACTTGTTTACAACCAAAATGGCCAGGTCACCATCTCATGGTCTGTGGATGACATTGGCATCCAACCCGACGAGTTTCACATCTATCGCAAGGTTGCGGCCTCATCGCCGGGCAATTACAACGAATACGCCATCTATTCGCGCTTTGAATACTTTGCAACCACTCAAGGCACATCGCATACATTCACCTATGATTCCGGCTTTGTCAGCTATCACGAATACTCTTCCTTTGTAAATCCTGAACCCTATGGGATTTTCAAGGTGGTGTCTGCCAAGTTTGACAAGCGCAAGAGCCCCTCGTCAGCTGAAAGCTTCACTGTCCCATTCAATCCTTTCGGATCTCAATCGGGTGTCAGCCTGGACATCGTCCAGTACCCCCCCACCCCTGTGAGCGCCGACCAAGGGATGAAAGTTGTCTTGAGGCTGGTCGACAACAACAGAAATCCCCTCTACGGAGACAGCAGCACCCAAGTTCAGCTTTCGATGCCCAACTCCTCGAACGTCACCGTTCAGGCCAACGGTGGGTACCTCCATTTCAACAATATCCGCCAATACGTGGCCGGCACCCACACCATGAACTTCCAAATCTTAGGCACTTCAACAACTTTGCCCATCAATCACACCATCACGGCAGATGCCACTACTTTTGTGGTACGCATTGACGGGATGAAGCTGACACCAGGCCCCGATAACCACATCAAAAATCACATGTCCTACGTGGCCGGAACCACCACGGATGAAACTGCAAGAGTCAGCTTCCATGTGTCCGTTGATGCCGTCGACAGGCATGGCAACGTCAGCAAGGACATGACAGGAAGACTCATCAACAATATTGGGATCTATGACCCTTCCGCCCCAGCCGGACTTAATCCCCATGCGGCCAAGAGGCTTATCACTCTGACGAACGGTACGTCTACCTTTGTCATCACCAGCGATATCGCCATAGCCAGGGCCAAGGTCACACTTGACCTTTCTGGAAACACCGGCTTCGTTTCGCTGGCATCTGTGTATTTCAAATTGCATGCACCTGTCAGACCTAAGTGGGTCACGCTCGACGATGTCGATCACAATGGGTCCACAGACAGGATGATCATTTCATTCGATGCTCCCATCCAGGATTCTTCCATCCCCACTTCCACCCCCCTGGCCAACCTTTACCTGACAACCCCGAACGTTTCCACCGCTGTTCAGGCCTGGACGTGGAACAGCTATGGAGTGGCAAACGACCAGTTGGTGGCCTTCATCCTCAACAACCCGGAAAGCACTGGTAATGGCAACAAATTTAGCTTCTACCAGCAGAAGAAGGGGAAACCCCAGAAGTGGAACAGAATCAAGAGCACCAAAGGCGCCTATGTTGCCGACTGGGTGACAACAGACGCCACCATCACGCTCGTCAACCGCCAAACTTCTGTCGTAACGTCCAGTTCACCCCACCTAGCCACCCGCAATGGAACCATCAGGGCCATTACACTCGACTTTTCAGGCGCTCCAGCGTCGAGCCTTGCAGATACCAACCGTTGGTTTGTTGTGGCGAACAGCGGTGATGTGTTGGCAGTGACCGGTATCGGTTTGCGGTCTACCCGTTGGAGTGTCACAGTTTCACTTGACGGGAATGCCTTGGGTAACACCGGTACTCCACATGTCGGATTCGTGAACATGGATCCCAACCTTGTACCCACGGGTTTGATGGCAGTGGCGGGTGGCACTTCAACAATCCCAGCTATCGAGCTTTACTGGAACTCGTTCCCAAGCCCCCTCTTCTCTCAATTCGCGGTGTTCCGTTCGACCAGTCCAACCTCGGGTTTCAAGATGATCACCTCGACAACCAATCGCAATTACTCAGATACATCCATCACTGTTGGCACGACGTATTATTATCGCGTCAGGGCCATTCTCACTGGTGGTGAGATCACCCAGCCCAGCATGATGGTATCGGAGAGGGTCCTTTCCGGGATACCGACAGTCAGCATATCAGCCACTCCCACAAATGGGACGGCTCCATTGCTGGTCAATTTCACGGGTACGGCCCTGGACAATGGAAACATCGTGTCCTATGAATGGGACTTCAACACGGCAGATGGTATCGCCGTTAATTTCTATTCAGCCACCAGTCCCAACGCCATGTTCACTTACATGGAATCAGGTTCATACACGGCCAGACTGCGAGTCCGCGACAATGATGGCAACGTGGCCAATGCCACCATTGCCATCACTGTGACCCCTCCCTCCAATGGCCCCACAGCCAATGCTGTCCCTCGTGTGACAGGCGGCCCGTGCCCCCTCACTGTGACTTTTGATGACGCGTCAACGGCAGGGTCATCCCCTATCCGTAGCTGGGAGTGGGATTTCCAAGGTGATGGCATCATTGACTATTCGAGCGCTGTCACCGGGAATGCATCCTGGACGTACCGCAAGGCGGACACGACATTTTCCAGTGTCAAACTTCGTGTCACTGACGGATTAGGCCGTAGCCATGTGAAAAACTTCACGATCACTGTTGGAAGTGCCACCAACCCCCCCCAGGTGACCCTGGATGCTGCCGCAGCCACCGGTTCGAACGGGGCTGTTCTGACAACAGCCGGTAACATTCCTTATATTGTGACCTTCAACGCAGTCACCTATGACAAGGCCCCTGGCAAGATTGTCAGATGGCAATGGGATTTCAATGGTGACGGCCTGATAGACAGGATCACCACATTTGACCGTAATTCCACCGCAGCGCATGGCTCCCGAGCGGTGACCTTCAGCTACACATCTCCCGGTGGGTACTCCCCTAGCGTGACGGTGTGGGATAACGATGGCAATACGGTCTCTGGATCCGCCTACATCAACGTCTCGACACCAACCAATGCCAACATCATGATTGTTGAACCTGTCTCGCTGGACAACGCCGGAGGAAGCCAGATCATGCTACGGGCCGTGGCTGTCCCCAACTCGATTGTGTCCACCGTCTTGTTCGAATATTCGACCGATACCACAAACTGGACGCAGATTGGCGGAACCATTTCCGGACAACAATGGAGTTACTTCAGGGCCATGGACATTTCAGGGTTTGCCGACAACACCTGGATCTATGTCAGGGCGCGTTGCACGGATACCAATTCGGGCTCCGATACCTCTCCCATGGTGAAGTTCAAGAAGGTCTCCAACTCGTTGGCTGAATTGGTGGAAACGGTCACCGGCGGAAAAGTCAGGAAAGAAGTGTCGTTTGACGGCACGGAAGCCCAGGACATTTTCACCTCAGCAGGAGCCGGCATTGAAATACCGCTGGGAGCTATTTCCAATGATGCTGTGCGCATCGGAGGCTTGAGGCTTCTGCTGGCCCAACAAGGTGATGCCGGGACTTCTTATTCCGACACCGACGGTCTGCCGACCTCTGGCGGGTTGCCCACCATCAAGAACCTCGGCAACACTTACAGCTTTGAGATCAGCCTGAGCAATGGCAGCCATGTCACTCAGCCCAACAGCCCGCTTGTCCTCAAAATTCCGTACAACGACACCAATGATGACGGAATCGTTGATGGCACGAGCATCAAGGAAGAGGATTTGGCTGTGTATTACTATGATGTAGCCACAGGGGCTTGGGTCCGCGCTGTCACGTGGACCATCGACACCGAAAACAACATTATCGAAGTGAGCACGGTCCACTTAACCGACTTCGGGATGTTTGCCACTGTCGTCTCCGGGGCCATAGGTGGCTCAGCTGGAGGTCCTGGCGCTGCGGCAGCAGGTTTGTGCCTACTGGATGGCCAAAAGATCCCGCTCAGTCTGCTGATCGGGCTCATCGGACTTGTCCTAGTGAGCCTGGCCTGGTTCCTGCGAACCAGGGTCAGCGCTGATTGATCGGCAACTGCCTGTAGGGCAGAGTGAGGATCATGATCCCGACGGGAGTGGCGTATGCGCTTCCGATATCGCCCTGCCATGAACCATCCTGCATTTGGGATTGCACAAGGTGGGTCGCCATGACCTTGTAATAACGGCGCCACCTGTCGCCACCCAGGGCAAAATAGGCCTGGCTGGCATATTGATGGGTGTACATGAAATGCCCCCTGCGAAGGGTCACGGAGTTGTCGTCCCTCATCATGCGCGAATCCAGGAAAGCGATGGCTTGGGTGATGTGCTCGCCCGAATAATCGCCGCAATTGAAATAACAGGCGATCCCCGCGGCTGTCAGGGCCTCTGTTGACTCGGACATGTTCCCGGCGCGATACCGGATGCCTCCATCACGATTCTGGCTCTTTTTGAGGTAATTCTTGGCCTGGGCAATGACATTTTCATTCACCAGGACACCTGCATTCTGGGCCGCTCGAAGGGCCTGCAACTGCGTGACCGTCACACTTCCCTCATCGGCCTGGCTGTTATGCGTGTAATACCAGCCCCCGTCACGACTCTGGGCCCGTGTGATGAGGGCCACACCCTTGCGGATCACGGCCTTGATCTCCTGGCTTTGACTGGGATCCGAAACAGTGCCATAAACCTGGCTTAAAAACAGGACAGCAAAGCCGTGCCCATACATGGGTTGCCCCTCATTGGCCGTGGTGATAAAGCCGGAATTCTTGAAAGCGGGGTTTTGGCATTGCTTCATGATGAAGGAAAGGATCTTGGACACTTCCTTGCGATAGGCCCCTCGATCAGGTGTATGACCAGCGCTAAGGTAGGCAAGCCCCGAAAGGGCCGTCATGGACATGGTGTATTGGCCGTTGATGGAATAGGATCCATCGGGTCGCATGGATTTGACGAGGTGTTCGAGACCCTTGGACACAGCCGCATCGACCTCAGGAGCACCTTCACAAAGGGCCTCATTTGCCGATAATGGGGCTACAAAGATGAATGCCCCTATCCCCAACAAGAGCCTCCAATGAAGCCTGGATTTGTTCATGGGCCCATTTTAACCCTTAATCCAGGCTCAGGGGATTCACGTTGAGCGGCATGGCAAAATTCATCAGGCTTTCGGGCCTCACGATCCTGACTTTCCTGGGGGCCTTTGCCCATGCCGGGGACGCCATCTTCCGCCTCAAATCCCTCACCCATCAACTCTACCGCAGTTGCATTGGCACCATGGGCGTCACCATGATCGTGGCTCTTTTTATCGGCATGATCCTTTCCTTGCAGACGGGGATCCAGCTCGCCAATTTTCAACAACAGGATCAGGTGGGGATCATTGTGATACTTTCCATGGTGACCGAAATGGGCCCCATGATGACTGCCATCATCCTGGCGGCCACCATGGGGAGCGCGATTGCTGCCGAATTGGGGGCCATGGCAGTTTCTGAAGAAATTGACGCCCTCAATGTGATGAATGTCTCACCCTCCAGCTACCTGGTGATGCCCCGAGTCTTGGCCTTGATCATTGCCGCCCCCCTGCTGACCGTCTTTACGGACCTCATTGGATCCTTCGGAGGGGCTATCGTGGCCAAGACCCAACTGGGGGTCCCCTTCCAGACTTACTTTCGGACCGCCACAGACTACTTGAGTCGTCTGGATATTATTTCAGGCCTGATCAAAGCCATGGTCTTCGGGGGCATCATTGCCAGCATTGGCTGCACCCTGGGGATCAACACCAAGGGTGGCGCCATGGGTGTGGGTGAAAGCACACGCAACAGCGTGATTTATTCATTCCTGAGCATCCTGATTTCGGGATACTTCATGACCTGGCTTTTCTACCGCAGCGGCATCTTCGACATCCTCAAATGATTCGTCTCAACCAAATCCATAAGAGTTTTGAGGGCCGCCGCGTGATCAACGGGCTCACTCTGCATGTGGAGCGTGGCGAGACCATGGTGATCATCGGGGGTTCTGGAACCGGAAAATCCGTGTCGCTTAAGATCATCACAGGGATCATCACCCCGGACTCTGGCGATGTGATCATCAACGGGGAAAGCATGATCAATGCCCAGGCCGACCGGTTGGCCAGGATCCGAAACCAGATGGGGGTGTTGTTCCAGGGCGGCGCCCTGCTCAATTCGCTTTCTGTCTTCGACAATGTGGCCCTCCCTCTCACCGAACATACTTCAATGGACAAGGACCAGATCCGGGACAAGGTCATGACCACCCTGGAAATGGTCGATCTCAAGCATGCTGCCCACAAGATGCCCTCGGAAATCAGCGGCGGCATGTGCAAAAGGGCCAGTCTAGCCAGGGCCATCATCAGGGACCCGGCCATCATCCTTTACGATGAACCCACCTCGGGCCTGGATCCTGTTATGAGCCATGTCATCGACAACCTGACACTTTCCATGCAAAAACAGCTGGGCGTCACCAGCATCGTGGTCACCCACGACATGACAAGCGCCTACAGGGTGGCGGACAGGATTGCTTATCTGTATGCTGGTGAGGTGGAGGAATTGGGCACCCCCGAGCAGATTCGCTCGTCGCCCAACAAGCGCCTCCAGCAGTTCATCAACGGGGCCCTGGAAGGCCCGCTGACCCTGAAGGAGAAAAGGCCTTGACCAAAGAATTCCTGATCGGCTTCGTCTTCCTGATCGCAGCCGCCATTGTCGCGTTTGTGACGGCCACTGTGCAAAACTTCAACCCTTTCAAGGATGAGTTTGTCGTGTACGTTGACTACAACCGTGTCAACGACCTGTCCAAAGATAACGATGTGACCTTCAACGGTTTGAGGATCGGGTTCGTCAAGAGCATCGAATTCCGCAATGTGGGCAATGAGCGCAAGATTCGTGTCACCCTCAGCTTGGAGCAGGTGGATCTTCCCGTGAATGCCGTCATTTCCATCCAGGACCGAACCATTCTCGGCGGCAAAAAAATCAACATCACACGTCCCGACGAGAGTGGGCCTCGAGCCGAACCCGGGCACGTCTTCACTGGCCAGGACCCCGATCCCCTCCTGAAGGAAGCCGGAACCACCCTCAAGAAGATCGGGGAAAGCTTTGACGAGCTCAAGACCCTGCTGACCGACATCAAGGAGGGTCAGGGAACCCTTGGCAAACTGTTCACGGATCCCGAGCTGTTCAATGAATGGAGCAGTGCCGGCAAGGAGTTCTCCGATGTGGGCTCCAAGCTCAACAAAGGCGATGGGACCCTGGGCAAGCTGATCAACGAGCCGGACCTCTACAACGATGCCAAGAGTTACATGGACAGGCTGAACCGCCTGCATTTTGACTTCACCCTAGACTGGAAGAATTTCCCCGAGAAAGCCTACTCCATCACCGAAGGTGGTCTTC
>JBFWNO010000062.1:0-16067 GCA_050251015.1 Planctomycetota bacterium | reverse complement strand
ATTGGTTGTTGTCCTTGATTTCCTTGATGAGGGATGGCAGGAGGTTCCATCGGATGAAGAGTTGGGCGGTGGGTGTGATGGATTGACCCAGGCGTTCCCACAACTGGGTGAAAGCCGCCATGGTTTTATCTGTTCCCCTAATAGTAACGGTGACACCCAGAGTAGAGGACATGCGTGCCAATTTGGAGACCCATGATTCAAATGAAGGCTCTGCCTCGGCATCAGCCGGCATCACAATGACAAGTCTTTGAAAGGTGTTGAAGGGCTGCTTGACTCTCGCGATCCACACGGTTTGGTCGGACTTTTCGAGAAGATTCTCCATCACCGATCCAAACAGTTTGATGAGGGCCCATAATCTAGACGAGAGGCCCATAACGATATCGGAGGCTTGGATCTCTTTGGCTGTGCGGGCAATGCCCAGTGGGATGCTGGTGTCGATCCGCGTGAGGGCATCGACCCTGAGATCGACAGCTGCCGCATGAAGAACGGCCTTGTCGAGGAGCTGGCTACTCGAGAGGACCTTGTGCTGACTGTGCTTGTCGTCGCTGACCACGGAGAGGGTGTACACGGGATTTTTCAATGCGGCATTGCGGATGTTGAAGGCAAGATCGAGCAGGACGTCGATGGATTTGGGGTTGGAGACCGAAACCAGGATGCGCTCCGCCTTGCCCGTCGAGAATTTGGGCGCTCGTCGAGCCAAGTGGCGGACGGCGTTATCCGTGACAAAGCCGGAGAGAGAGCAAGAGACAAGGATGAGCAAGAAGGCTGCGTTCAACCCTTTGCTACTGATGATGTCCATGTCAAAACCCACGATCACCACGGCCATGGTCGCCGCCGCATGGCTGGCGCTCAGTCCATAAAGGAGATTGCGTTCCTGGGCGTCGTAGCCGCATAATTTTTGAGTGAGCCAAGCTGCGCCGAACTTCCCCACGAGGGAGATGGTCACCATGCCAAGTGACATTGTCAGGGCACCCTCTTCCACGACCAACACACGCATGTTCACAAGCATGCCCACGCTCAAAAGGAAAAAGGGAATGAAGAGGGCACTGCCGACAAAGTGGATGCGTGACATGAGGGGCGAGGTGGCTGGGATCAGTCGATTGAGGGCCAAACCGGCAAAGAAGGCCCCGACAATGGGTTCGACGCCTGCCACCTCGGCGAAAAATCCTGCCATGAAGACAAGGGCCAGCACAAAGATGAAGTGGGAAGCCTCATCTCCCTGGATGCTTTTGAAAAACCAGCGTCCGATACGGGGATATCCATAGAAGACGCCGATAGCAAAAAGGAGGATCGACATGAGTAGGCGGATCCACAACGTGGCATCCAGGTTGCCGCGGCTTGTTGCGGTAATGCCTGCCAGGACCAATAGAGTGAGCGTGTCCGTGATCACTGTGCCGCCAACGGCCACGCTTCCCAATTCAGTCTTAGCGAGTCCGGCCCTGCTGAGGATGGGATATGAGACTAGGGTGTGGGAGGAGAAGATGCAGGAAGTCAACAACGACTGGAGAAAGTCGAACCCGAAGACGTGGCGGCAAGCGGCAAAGCCAACGGAAAAGGGGATGAAAAAGGTGGCCAACCCGAAAACGAGACTCCTGTATCGATGGCGTTTGAATTCCTCCATGTCCAGTTCGAGCCCCGCCATGAACATGATGTAAAGGAGTCCCACGGTCCCGAAGAGAATGATGGCACTGTCTCGAGCCAGGATGTTAAGGCCAAAGGGGCCAACGATCACGCCGGAGAGGATCAGGGCCACAACCCCTGGAATCTTGATCCTCTTGAGAAGCATGGGGGCCAATAGGATGATAAACAGCGCAAGGGAGAAGATAAGGACAGGGTCGGTAATGGGCGAACTCATCAGTCCTCTGTTCTCGTATGTTGCAAGCCGGTCAAGGCTTGTCTGATGCGGCGTTTATATCATATTTCCCCATGACGCACCTGCTTGTGCCATGATGGTGTCATGAATCCCGGCAACCCTCGGCGATTGGCCCATTCTTCCAGTCCTTATCTCAGGCAACACGCCGACAACCCGGTCGAGTGGTTTCCCTGGTGCACCGAAGCCTTCGAGAAGGCCCGACTCGAGGACAAACCCGTATTCCTGTCTATAGGCTATTCCACATGCCATTGGTGCCATGTGATGGCCCATGAATCCTTCGAGGATCAGGAGGTTGCCGAGTTCCTCAATCGTCATTTTGTCTCCATCAAACTCGACAGGGAGGAACGTCCTGACATCGACCATGTCTACATGGGCGTATGTCAGGCCCTCACAGGGAGTGGTGGCTGGCCATTGACCCTTGTGATGACACCGGATAAAAAGCCGTTCTTTGCAGGAACATATTTTCCGCGTATGAGTCAGTACGGAAGGCCTGGGATTCTCGATATTCTCGGTCAGTTGCATTCCGTGTGGAGCCAGGACAAGGGGCGGGTTATCGAGTCGGCTGAGAGGATTGTTCGGCACATGCGTGAGGCCAGGGCAGCCGCTACAGCTGACAGCCTTGGTGAGCAGGATCTTCACAATGCCCAACGTCAGTATGAACAGATGTTTGATGAGCGGAATGGTGGATTTGGTTCATCACCAAAGTTCCCCACGCCTCACAACCTGCTCTGGCTACTGCGTCGCTGGCGCCGTCATCGCGACCCCAGGTCCTTGCACATGGCGGAACACACTCTCACCCAGATGGCCCGGGGAGGGATTCATGATCATCTTGGAGGGGGGTTCCACCGATACTCCACCGACGCCCATTGGATCGTGCCCCACTTCGAGAAGATGCTCTATGACCAGGCTCTTCTCGCCATGGCCTATACGGAAGCTTGGCAAGTCACGCGCAAGGCGTTGTACATGGAGGCAGCCCGTGGCATTTTCACTTATGTCCTCCGCGATCTTGGTGCACCCGGCGGTGGGTTTTACAGTGCTGAGGATGCCGACACCGAAGGTGTGGAAGGGCAGTATTTTGTCTGGAGACCCGAGGACATCACGGCCCTAATTGGCCCTGAAAGAGCGGCCATCTTCTGCAAGTTCTATGACGTGACGTCCGGCGGCAATTTTCATGAACCCCACGGTCCCAAAGCCCATTCCATCCTCCATGTCGACAAGGACCTTGAGACATTTGCACGCGAGCATCGACTAGATGCCGCAAGTCTGGGGCATCAGTTGGCCGAGGATCGGCGTGTCCTGCTTGAAGCGCGTGGACGCAGGGCAAGACCCGGTCTGGACGACAAGCTCCTGACGGACTGGAATGGTCTCATGCTGGCAGCCTTGGCCAAGGCAGCATTGGCTTTTGGTGACAGCACCTATCAGCAGAAGGCAAGCGAATGCGCGGATTTCATCAGGAAGACGATGACCACCGATGAAGGCCGATTGCTCCACAGTTATGGCCGGGGAATGGCGGGTGCCCAGGCCTTCCTGGACGACCACGCCTTTTATCAATGGGGCCTTATCGAATTACACCAAGCCACAAACGATCAGGATTGCCTGGATGAAGCTCTGCGCGTGCAGGCACTCATCGATTCACAATTCGCACAAGGCGAGACCCAGGGATACAGGATGACGCCAGCTGACGGGGAGCAGCTCTTCATCACCCCCATGGATGTCTATGACGGTGCTATCCCATCGGGGAACTCTGTCATGGCCTTCAATCTCCTCCGAATTGCCCAATTGACGGGCCGGATGGAATTCCACAAGAAGGCCCAAGGCCTCCTTCAGACCTTTGCTTCTCAGGTTGCCCAGTCCCCGGCTTCCCATGCCGTCATGATGATGGCCCTTGATCTGGCCCTGGGGCCTGCCACCGAGATCACAATCACTGGTGATTTGGAGGATCCAGAAGCTCGCGACCTTTTCAAGGTTGTGAAAGATCTGTACCTTCCTCACGCGGTTGTGATACACAAGCCTTCAAAAGGTCCTGTCAGTGCCCAGGTCTGCAACGGATCCGTGTGTCAGGCCCCTGTCACCACAGCTCAGCTGCTGGCGGCGCAGTTGGCCTGATCAGGTTCTCGTGCCATCCTGAAGGGTCAGCGCAACATCGCCCACCCCTTGACCGGAAAGACTGTCGACCACCAAGACTTTGGGTTTGGGATTTCTCCTCACGGAGAGCATGTCGTCCAGCAGGGTGGAAAGGGCCACGGCTTCCGGTTTGGATCCACGGGTCACCACAATCACACCGGCATCCTCCAAGACACCGGCCTTCATGAGTTGCACGTGGTCGCCCGCTTCAGGGGACAACACCAACACCAGGGTGTGAGCCATCCCATGGGCCGAGGCTTCCTGCTGACCCGACCCCACCGTCTCTAGAAGAATGGTTTCGTAGCCACACAGTGCTAGGAGAGCCAGGGCTGGCTCTGTGGCAGCGGCCAGACTGCCAGACGCTCCCCGAGTCGCCATGGACCGGTAGAACACGTTCTCAGGTTGAGTTGAAACGCGGGTCCTGTCGCCGAGGAGGGCCCCTCCTGTGCGTCGGCTGGAAGGGTCGCTCGCCAACACGCCCACCTTGCCCTTGAGGTGGGGGAGCAAGGCCGCGATCAGGGAGCTTTTGCCGGCTCCCGGGGCTCCCGTGAAGGCCGTCACCCTGGCCATGGGTCCCTTGGCGGACTTGACGGCGGACAGCATGTCGGGGTCACCCAACTCCAGCAGCGTGAGGCATTGGCCGAGGGCCTTCACGGAGCCACCGCAGGCAGACTCCAGCAGGTCCTTAGCCGGTGTAATCGTAGAAGCCCTTCCCTGTCTTTTTGCCGAGATGACCCGCAGCCACCATCCTCTTCAGGAGGGGGCAGGGGCGGTATTTGGAGTCACCCAGGCCATCATGCAGAACTTCCATGATGCTCAGGCAGGTGTCCAGGCCGATGAGGTCCGCCAAAGCCAAGGGGCCCATGGGATGGTTCATCCCCAGTTTCATTACCGTGTCGATGGCTTCCCTTGTGGCGACACCTTCCATCAGGCAGTACACAGCCTCGTTGATCATGGGCAACAGAACCCTGTTCGACACAAAACCGGGATAGTCATTGGCTTCCACCGGTGTCTTGCCGAGCTGGGTCGCCAGATCCGTGATGGATTGGGTCACTTCATGGGTGGTGTCCTGGCCCCGGATGATTTCCACCAGTTTCATGAGGGGGACGGGGTTCATGAAATGCATCCCGATGACCTGCTTCGAGCGCTTGGTGGCCGCTCCCAGGACCGTGATGCTGATCGACGAGGTGTTGCTCGCGAGTACTGTGGCGGGGGAGCAGAGGGCATCGAGTTTCTTGAAGATGTCGAGCTTGATCTCCAGTTTTTCAGAGGCGGCCTCAATGACCAAGTCGCAGGACTTGAGGGTTTCAAAGCTTGTGGTGCCCTTGATGCGACCCATGGAAGCCTTGGCCTGGTCTGCCGTGATGGTGCCCTTGGAGGCAAACTTGTCGAGCGATTTCTGGATGGCACTCAGACCTCTCTGCAGAAACTCGTCTTTCAGGTCATAAGCCACCACCTCTATGTCATGAGAGGCCAGGGTTTGGGCAATGCCATTCCCCATGGTCCCGAGGCCGATCACGCCGACAGTCTTGTAACTCATGATTGCACCCTTTCCACCAGGAGTGCCACCGCGTTGCCCCCTCCCAAACAGAGGGTGGCGATGCCTCGCTTGCCGTTCGTCTGCTCCAGGGCGTTCAACAAAGTGCACAGGACACGGGCACCGGATGCCCCGATAGGGTGACCCAACGCGACAGCTCCTCCCCAGATGTTTACCTTGGAGGGATCGAGGCCAAGTTCCCTCATGTTTTCCAAGGCTTGCACCGCGAAAGCCTCGTTGGCTTCCACTAGGTCGATGTCCTTGACGGTCAGGCCTGTTTTCTTGAGAAGTTTAGTGACAGCCACCACGGGGGCATGAAAAATCATCTTGGGGTCCACACCGCCTACCGCTTGGGCTCTGACAATGGCCTTCACCGGCCAACCCTTCTTTTGGGCCAGATCCTTGCGCGTGAGGAGGAGCGCGGCTCCGCCATCGTTGATGGTGCTGGCGTTGCCAGGGGTCACGGTGCCCTTTTGCCTGTCGAAGGCAGGCTTGAGGCCCGCAAGGCTTTCTGCCGTGGTGTCGGCCCTGTAGCCTTCATCCTGGTTGAAAAGGACGGGGTCTCCCTTCTTCTGGGGAATGGCAACGGGCACAATTTCGGGGGTGAATTTTTTCTCGCTCCAGGCTTTGGCGGCGCGCATCTGGCTTTCCAAAGCAAAGGCGTCCTGCTCAGCTCGTCCGATCCCCGAGCTGGCAGCAATGTGCTCGGCGGCCGATCCCATGTGCCAGTTTTCGAACGGGCACCACAGTCCGTCCTGGATCATGGCATCCAAAAGTTGGGCATGGCCCAGCCGGACACCATCTCGGGCCTGGGGGATCAGGTACGGGGCCCGGCTCATGCTTTCCATGCCTCCGGCCACCACCACATCCATATCTCCACAGGCCAGGGTCTGGGAGGCCAACATCACGGCCTTCAATCCGCTGCCACAGACCTTGTTCACGGTGACGGCCGATACGGAGGTGGGGCAACCAGCCTTGATGGCGGCCTGGCGGGCGGGGTTCTGGCCCACTCCAGCCTGCAACACATGACCCATGATCACTTCGCACACATCCTCGGGTTTGGCGCCGGCCCTCTCGATGGCAGCTTTGATGGCCATGCCTCCGAGCTCGGGAGCGCTGAAACGGCTGAGGGAACCCCCGAATTTTCCGATGGGGGTTCTGGCATAGGAGCTGATGACGATTTCTTGAGGTGTATTCATGCGTGGATTGTATATAGTAGATGCACTGCGAGCAACGGAGACCCATGAGTCAATTGGCTGTCAAGGTCCTGCATGTGGAGGACACTGTGGCCACGGCCAAGATTGTGGCCCTAGCGCTCTCTAAAGCCGGAATACCCAGTCATCATGTGACCTCTGCCGCGGAAGCCCTCCAGCAGCTTTCAGGGGGTTCCTTCGACCTGGTCATTTCCGATGTGATGATGCCTGGGATGGATGGTTTGGATCTGATCAAAACAGTCCGAAAACTTCCGGATTGGAACCAAAGCCACGTCCATCTCCTTATGCTCACAGCCAAGGATGGCAAGGAAAGCAAATTAGCGCTTTTTGAGGCGGGTGCGGATGACTTCCTTGCCAAGCCCTTCGATCTTGACGAGTTGGTGATGCGTGTGAGGGTGGGATTGCGCCTGAGAACTCTCGCCAGGGAGCTCAAGGCTGCCCAGGATGAAAACGAGAGAATCCTCGGGATTGTGGCACATGACCTCCGGAACCCTATCGGTGTGATCCAAGGAGTGGGTGAACTCATTTCCGAGGGGCATATTCGCGAGATCAATGAGGACAATTTGCAGCTTCTCGGACTTATCCGACGCCAGACGACTACGATGCTGGCCTTGATCAGCGACCTGGTGGATGTCACTCGGCTTGAAGCCGGTCGCGCGAAGCCCCGCCTTGAATTGGCGGATGTGTCGGTGATTCTGGGTCACGCATGGGAAACCTACAAGAGACAGGGACAAGTCAAGGGACTCGTCATGAGCGCGGATTGTGGCCAAGACCTTCCAAAGATTCATGTTGATCCCAAGCTGATCTCCACGGTGGCCAGCAATCTCCTTTCCAATGCTGTCAAGTTTTCAAAGCCCGGGGACACGGTGACCCTTGCGGTGCGCCCGAAAGACTCAGGTGTCGAATTTGAGGTGGCTGACACGGGGCAGGGAATCAGTGAGATGGATCTTGCCAAGGTGTTCGACAAAATGCCCCGGCTTTCACCTAGGGCCACAGGTGGTGATCCGAGCACGGGTTTGGGGCTGGCCCTGAGCCGGCGGATCGTACATCTTCATGGCGGCACGATCACGGTGCGGAGCCAACTCGGCAAGGGTTCTACGTTTGTCGTGACAATCCCTTCCAACGCCTGACCTTGAGTATTGCACCTTTATGTCTTGTGGGGGTACATGTCTTTTGGGCCCTCACCTGTGAAAGTTTGCAATCCGACAGTGTCTATGCCCTGATGCCAGAATTCTGGTTGAGGGCCAAGTGGATGCCTCTGCATGGAGCGCTCATCCAGGTGATTTCGATGGGGGGGCTTGACCCGGAACTGGCCGGTCGCTTGATCAGTGCCGTATCGGCCTCGCTCCTCTATTTTCCATTGAAGGCCCTCTCTGAACGATTGGGACGATGCCATCCATGGGCCCTCTGTGCCACTCTGGCATTCGCACCTCTTGTGGGTCGGTATGCCGGACTGGTCCTGAATGACCTCATGTTTTGCCTTTGGTTGATACTTGCCCTCGCATCCTTCTTATTACATGGACGTCTGTTTCCTCTCTGGTGGGTGTTGGCCATCTTGACAAGGCCCGAGGGCTGGATCTTGTTTCCCTTTGCCTTGGTATGGCATGCCTATGCAAGGGGCGGATTATGGATCTCCATAGCTGGGTGTTGTACTGCTTTCATGTGGATGTGGGGTCGCAATGGTTCCTTTGCCCTGGGTCAGGAGTTTGCCGGAGGAGTGATGGGTGGCGATTGGGCTTCGTGGCTTCACCACGCATTGTCGACCCTTGTGCTTGTCTTGCTGATGGCATGGCCTGTCCTTTTGGACTTCAAGTGGAAGACATGTCGCTTGCCTACAGGTCGGGGTGGAGATTTGACAGTCTTTGTGCTGGGTCTTGTGTTTGTGCTGCTCTGGATCCTTCCTTCTTTAACCTCAACATGGAGTGGTCGGCGATCCCTTCCCTTGATCTTGTTGTTGACTCCATGGATGGCAGGGGCTCTCGCCCGATTGAGGATTTCGCTGGGAATTTGGCTGGTGCTATCCATCGCCGGATCTGTGGGAGTCTATGCGGGTCTTAAGCAAGAACATGCCGACCTCAAAGCGGCCTGCAGGTTTGTCAGGCAAGAAAACCGTCAAGGAACCGTCTATGTTGACGACATCCGTCGTTGTCAGTGGTGGCTCAAGCCAATCCCAGATGAAAGAGTCAGGGTCTGGAAGGGCGAAAAACCCGGGCCTGACGACGTGTTGGTTCTTTGGAATCGCCGGCGACCCTTGCCGTCGGGAGAAGCTTTCGTTGGATTTCAATCCACCCTCAATCTTTTCGGAGATGGAATCTGGCAAAGGGGGGGCGGTTTTGTCAGCCAAGAACCTCCCCGTTGGGATGAATGGTGCCGATGGAGTGTGTTTGAAACGCGGGTCTATCTCCGTTAGGACGTGCTGTCGGCTTCTTCCGCCTCTTCCTCTTCATCAGGAATGGAGGCGGGAGGGGGTGCCCAGCTGAATTTGCCTTCACTTTGAAAGCGGGCTTGTTGAAGTGAGCTGGGAAAGCTCTTGAAATTGATGTGCAGGCCCTTGACATCGCGTGAAAGCATGAGGCCCTTGTGGCCCGTAACAAAGAGCTTCCTTCCACCCCGAGGATAATGCGCACTTTCACACCAAATCACCCAGGAACCTGTCGGACGGCAAGCATAGAAATAGTAGTAGCCGTCCAGGGGTTCGCGCTCGGTGAAGGCTTCAGGAAATTGCCCGTTGAAGGTGGAGTCCTTGGCGTCCACCTCTCCACCGTGTTTTTCCGGGATGGAGCGGGACAAATGACGGCGGTAGGACTCAGGAATTTCAGGGAAATATTCGGGATCCGACCAATCGCCATCGATTCTTCTGGGCACGATGCCGGCCGGTTTGTCCTCATCTTCCTCTTCTTCATCATCCTTTGCCTTGGGTGCAAGGGCCTTGCCTACAATCTCACCAAGGGTGGCGAGGTGGGTTTTGGCCCTGCTTTCTGCATCGGCAATGCCCACAAGGTAGTCGGCCTTCATGAAATAGAGGCCTGCGAAGAAAAGAGCCACAGAAACACCAGCCAAGGCCGTGTAGTAGATCTTGGGAGGGGCGTTTTCGACAGGTTGGGTCAAGGGTTGGCTGAACAGCCAGGTTCCTAGAATGATCAACGGCGGGCAGACCGCAACTGGAATCCAGAAGAATGGACCAAAGATGTAGAGCGGGGGCAGGCACAGGAGTTGAAGGAGCACCATGGCCCCAAGTGCTCCCCACATATACTGTCCAAGGGTGCGCCTGTATTCTTTTTCCAGGTCTGGTACAAGACGGCGCCTGCGGTGACGGATGATGAGTTTTGGCACATACAAAGTTTAACATACCCGTCTGATCATCTGATCTTCAGGAGAGCAAGATGTGCTCTCATTGAGGGAATGCTCCACAGACGACTCCAGCAGGCCTTTCGCGACGACGTGGCTGGCAACAAAAAATATATAATGCCGGCACCGAGGAGAATTCCATGGCAGACGATATCTATGACTTGGTGGTGATTGGTTCGGGCCCAGGCGGGTATGTTGCGGCAATCCGAGCCTCCCAACTGAAGATGAAGGTCTGCCTTGTGGAACGTGAAAGCCTTGGCGGCGTCTGCCTCAACACTGGTTGCATCCCCACCAAGGCCCTCCTCAAGAGTGCCGAGTTGTACCAGGAGCTCAAGCACGCCGAGGATTTTGGATTGAGCATCAAGGATGCCAAGGTCGACTTTTCCAAAGTGATCGAAGGTTCCCGTAAAGTGGCCGACAAAATGTCCCAAGGCGTTCAGTTCCTGATGAAAAAGAACAATGTGACCGTGGTCAAGGGAACCGCCACACTTGACAGTGCTGGTGCAGTGTCGGTGAAGGCCTCGGACGGAAAGGTCCAGACAGTCAAAGGCAAGCGACTGTTGGTGGCAACAGGTGCCAGAGCACGATCTCTTCCCAATATCACAGTTGATAACAAAAAGGTCATCACCAGTACGCGTGCCCTGATGCAAACGGAAAGGCCAGGCTCCTTGCTGGTCATTGGTGCCGGTGCCATCGGTGTGGAGTTCGCCTATTTCTACAATGCGGTGGGCACGGAAGTCACGATCGTGGAGTTTCAGGACCAATTGGTTCCTATTGAAGATGCCGATATCGGCAAGGAGCTGGGCCGGGCCTTCAAGAAGCAGGGCATCGATGTGCACACCGCGTCATCCGCCGAAACGGTCGAGGTCAAGGGCGACAAGGTCAAGGTTGTCATCAAGAACAAGGACGGGGAGAAGACCGAGAAAACCGTTGATCAGGTGCTTGTTGCGGTCGGTGTCCAGGGTAATGTGGAGAACCTTGGGCTCGAGAAACTCGGGGTGAAAATTGAGAAGTCCTTCATCAAGGTTGATGCGAAATTTGAGACGGCCTGCAAAGGGGTGTTCGCGATCGGTGATGTGATCGGGCCGCCGCTACTTGCCCATGTGGCTAGCGCTGAAGCCATCCGCTGCGTGGAGTGGATGGCGGGTCACCATGCGCCCGCCCTCGACTACAACCGCATCCCCGGCTGCACCTACTGCCATCCCCAGGTGGCCAGCATCGGGCTGACCGAAAAGGCTGCCAAGGAGAAGGGCATCGCCATCAAGGTGGGCCGTTTCCCGCTTTCGGCTAACGGCAAAGCCACAGCCATCCGTGACAACGCCGGCTTCGTGAAGAAGATCTTCGATGCGAAATACGACCAGCTCATCGGCGTGCACATCATCGGACCCGATGCCACCGAGATGCTCACGGCTAGCACCGTGGCCATCACCCACGAGGCCACCGCCAAGAGCATTCTCCACACCGTGCATGCCCACCCCACGCTGGGTGAGGCCTTGATGGAGGCCTCGGCGGCTGCTCTCGGTGAGGCGATCCACATCTGATGAATATCCTTGTCACCGGAGGCGCCGGGTTCATCGGGTCCCACCTTGTGGATGCACTGATTGCAGCCAAGCACAAAGTCACTGTGCTGGATTGTCTCGACCCGCAGGTTCATGGGAAGAACCCGAAGAAGCCGGGTTACCTCAACCCCAAGGCCCGCTTTGTGAGGGGTTTTGTTGAGGACCAGTCTCTGGTTAAGAGACTGCTCAAGGGTACGGATGTGCTGTTCCATGAGGCCGCCGCGGTGGGGGTGGGGCAGAGCATGTATGAGATTGAGCGATACACCCGGCAGAACACACAGTCGGCGGCGGCGCTCTTGCAGGCCGTGGTGGATTCCAAGGTGAAACTCAAGAAGATGATCGTGGCTAGCTCGATGAGCATTTATGGCGAAGGCCTGTACAAGTGTTCGCGTCATGGAATGATCGCATCCAATCTCCGCTCCAAGGCCCAGCTCAAGAAACGCCAGTGGGAAATGCGCTGTCTGCATTGTGATCGTGAATTGACGGCCAGGCCGACCCCTGAGTCCAAGCCCCTGGCCCCTGAAAGTATCTATGCGATCAACAAGAGGGACCATGAGGAGATGTTTTTGGTCTCTGGCCGGGCGTATGGTATCGATGCCGTGGCCCTTCGGTATTTCAATGTCTACGGGCAAAGGCAGGCCCTATCGAACCCCTACACGGGGGCGGCGGCCATTTTTTCAAGTGCCATCCTCAACGAGAGAAAACCCATAATTTTCGAAGACGGCGAACAAAGCAGGGATTTCACCCATGTGAGCGATATTGTCGCCGCCAACATGCTTGTCCTTCGCCATCCCAGGGCCCGTGATGCCATCTATAACGTGGGCACCGGCCGTAGCACGTCCATCAACAGGCTTGTGGCATTACTCTCCAAGACACTGGGATGGAATGGCGGAGCCGACATTCAATCGGCATTCCGTGCCGGTGATATTCGCCATTGCTATGCCGATATATCAAAACTGAAGGCCTTGGGTTTCAAACCGAGAGTCCGACTGGAGGACGGCATCAGGGACCTGTGTTCGTGGGTGGCCAGGCAAAGGGCCGATTCCTTAAGTGCCGAGGCAAAGTCCCTTCTGGTGAAGAGGGGATTGGTGCTTTAATTTGGAAACGGCCGCCGCATGAAAACCATCGTCAAGCTTTTCATCGTGGTGGCTCTTGGAGCGGGGTTTTGGAGCTACACTCGCCGTGATGCTGCGGTCATTCCCCGCTTCATGCTTGAAAAGGCGAACAAAGGCATGGTGGTGGTGACTGTAGGGGCCACGGGCACGATTGACCCGGTGGCCAAGGTTCAAGTAGGAACCCAGGTATCGGGGATCATCAGTGCGGTGCATGTGGATTTCAATGACCCAGTGAAAGCCCATCAGGTGATCTGCGAGCTGGACCCCAGGCCCTTGAAGGCCTCTGTGGCGCAAGGAGAAGCCAGCTTGGCAAGGGCGCGTGCCCAGCTCAAGAAGGTCCAGGCGAATCTTTATGTCGCGGCGCAGGACCTTGCAAGGGCCGTGCGTTTGTCTGCCGAGGGGCACATCCCGGCATCAGAAATGGAACGGGCCAAGGCTGCCCATCAGGCCCTGGAGGCCGATGTGGAAGTGGCCCAGACGGAAATCCAGCAGGTGGAAGCATCCTTGGAGCTCTCGCGCACCAATCTGGAATATGCCACGATCAGGTCTCCGGTCAGCGGCGTGGTGCTCCACCGCACCGTCGATGTGGGCCAGACGGTGGCGGCCAGCCTTCAGGCCCCGGTCTTGTTCGAGATTGCCGAGAACCTGGAGCGTGTGCATGTGCTGGCATCGGTGGCGGAGTCGGACATTGGGCGCATCAAACCAGGCTTGACGGCCACCTTTTCCATTGATGCCCACCCTGGCCGTTCCTTTGAGGGTGTGGTTCGCCAGGTTCGTCTTCGGCCTTCTTCGGAGCAAAATGTTGTCACTTACACCGTGGTGGTGGACGCAGGGAATGCCGAGGGCCTCCTCCTCCCAGGGATGACAGCCAATCTCAAGATCGAAACAGATCGCAGTGAAATGGATGTGGTCAGGGTGCCTGGATCAGCACTTCGTTTTGAACCCGAACCCGAATGGGTCAGCGGTTCACCGGACCCCGTTGAAGGGCCCCGGGTTTGGGTGCTCCGGGGTGGCAAGTTGACTTGCCTTTCCGTGAAGGTGGGCTTGGGCAATGGGGGATTCACGGAAATCAAGGAAGGTCTGGCAGAAGGTGATGAAGTGGTTGTGGGGGCTTTTGAAATGGAAGCGGCGCCCTCCGGCATGCGCAATCCCTTTCAAGCTCAGAGACGGGGCCGTTGAACCCAACCGTGACGGGAACCCCTTTCATCCGTCTTGTGGGGGTGGGCCGTTCCTATCCTATGGGCGAATCATCATTCCAAGCCCTTCGTGACATTGATCTTGAGATCCGCCACGGTGAACTGGCTGCGATCTTTGGTCCATCAGGTTCCGGGAAGTCAACACTGATGCATCTGATGGGTTGTCTTGACACACCGAGTATCGGCCGTTTTGAGATCGAGGGGCGCGAAGTATCAAAGCTCAGCTCTGATGAAAGAGCGGAGCTCAGGGGTCGCCTCATCGGGTTTGTGTTCCAAAGTTTCAACCTATTGCCTCGCACCAGCGCGCTCGACAATGTGGAACTTCCACTTCTTTATCAGGGGCTTGAGCCGCGTCAAAGGCGTCAGAGGGCCCGCGAGGCCCTTGAGAGGGTGGGGTTGGGGGGAAAGCTCTCGAACACCCCAGCCCAGCTTTCGGGGGGGCAGCAACAGCGTGTGGCCATCGCGCGGGCCATTGTCACTCGCCCCTCGCTCCTTTTGGCCGATGAACCCACAGGCAATCTTGACAGCGCTTCGGGCGCCGACATCCTTTCGCTTCTCCTTGAGTTGCACAAGGCCGGATCCACTCTCTTGTTGGTGACCCATGATCCTTTGGTTGCCGCCCATGCTCCGCGGCGTATCGAGATCCGCGACGGCAGGGTTGCGTCCGATAGGGTGCCGGCATGAGGCTGGTGGACATCCTGTTTTCGGCCTTTCGCGCCTTGCGTCGCGGGCCTTTGCGCGCTGGCCTGACCATATTGGGTGTCGTGATCGGCGTTTCCTCGGTGGTGGTGATGGTGGCAATTGGCCAGGGTGCATCATCAGCCGTCAAATCTTCCATTGAGATGATGGGTTCTAACATCCTGCAGATCCGTTCAGGGAGCGTGTCAGTACGCGGGGCCTGGTGGGGCGCGGGTTCCGTCCAGACCCTGACCCCCGATGATGCCGAGGCCATTTCTCGGGAATGCCCAAGCATTGAGGCGGTAAGCCCGCTGGTCCGGTATCGGGGTCAATTGGTTGTGGGCGACCGCAATTGGCTTCCAGAGAACATTGAAGGTGTGGGTGCCGACTATGAAAGGGTCTTGCGTTGGCGGGCCGTGGAGGGCCGCTGGTTCGATCCCCAGGAGGAACAGGCAGGAGCGACGGTGTGTTTGGTGGGCCGCACAGTATCCTCCAAACTCTTTGGCCTGAGTTCGCCTGTGGGCTCCATTCTTCGCATCGGGAAGACGCCCGTGGAAATTGTCGGAGTGTTGTCGCGCCGGGGTGCCGATGCCTGGGGGCGAGACCTTGATGACATCGTGATTCTGCCGTGGACGACCGTGAGACGCAGGCTCAATGGTGATAACCTTCGCACTGTCAACCAAATCACAGTATCGGTGCGCAAGGGCTCGACCAAGGAAAGAGCCATCGTGGAAATCGGGTCACTCCTGAGGGTCAGACATCGGCTCAGTGAAGCCCAGGAGGATGACTTCAATATCCGCGATTTGACCCAGGTGGCTGAGGGGATCAGCGAAACCTCAAGATTGATGTCGTGGCTCCTGGCCGCGGTGGCTTCAGTCTCGTTGTTGGTCGGGGGGGTGGGAGTGATGAACATCATGTTGGTGTCCGTCACCGAGCGTACGCGTGAGATCGGGATTCGCATGGCCGTGGGGGCCCGCACTCCTGACATCCTGGCCCAATTTCTTGCCGAATCCGTGGCTCTTTGCTTGGTGGGTGGCATTGTCGGGCTCGGTCTGGGTGTGACGGGAGCTCATCTGGTCTCCAATCTGGCGGGGTGGCCTGTCCTTTTGTCCGTGGAGGCCATGGCTGCCGCCATCGGGTTTTCCATGGTCGTGGGTGTGGGTTTTGGCTATTACCCGGCTCATCGGGCATCAAGGCTGAATCCCATCGCTGCCCTGCGGCATGAATAAGTCAGTCTCTTCCTTGCCTATTCCAGCCCATCCTGTGGATAATGCCCGCGAACCCCTTGGAGGTCTTCATGAACACCATTCTTCGTTCTCTCTACCTCATCATCCTTTCTTTTTCGGCATTCACCTTGCGTGCCGAGGCAGTCGTGGGTCAGGCTGCCCCAGAATTCTAGGCTGCTGGGTCAGTCGGCAAGGAA
>JBFWNO010000061.1:0-16239 GCA_050251015.1 Planctomycetota bacterium | reverse complement strand
CTGATCCCAGCCCACTTCCACTTCGGCAAACTCACCTGGCTTGAGGGATCTGAAGATCTGCGGGAACAGGCGGCGGTGCACCTTGAAGCCATCAGGGCCCCCATCCAGGGCCAGAACGGGATCGAAAAGCCTCACTTCCGGTTCCAGTGTGGCTAGTTCCACGCCGGAAATGTAAGGAGGGTTCGACAGCACGGCATCCAAGGAATCTTCCCTCGCACTGGTCAGGAGATCCCCTTTGAGGAACTGGCATTGCCCGGAAAGGCCAAGAGTGGCGGCGTTGGCGGCCGCCACAACCAGGGCCTCGGAGGCCAGGTCCACGAGCAAGGCCCGGGCCCCGGGAGCCCCCTTCAGGAAACTCAGCGCCAGGCAACCGCTACCGGTTCCCACATCAGCCACGCATCCCTCCGCCCGTTGTTGCCACCTTTCCAAGGCCCCCTCGACAATGAACTCGCTTTCGGGCCTGGGGACGAGAGTGCCCGGGCCGAGAGCGTAGGTCTCTCGAAAAAAGGAGGCGCGGTTGGTGATGCGGGCCACGGGTTCCCTGGCGCCCCGCCGTTTGAGAGCTTCGCGAAACTCACCCAGGTGCATGGATTTCACCTCGTCCTCGCGATGGGTCACCAGCCACACCCTGTCGACCCCCAGCACATGCGCCAGGAGGATCTCGGCATCAAGGCGCGGGCTCTCCACCCCGCGGCCCTTGAGCCAGGGCGTGCTCCATTCCAGGAGCCGGGCCACACTCCAAACCTCAGCCGAGGCGGGCAAGTTTCTGCTCCCGGTCCCAGGCCTGGAGGAGATCCAGAAGGGGATCAAGGTCGCCTTCCATGATGCCCTCCACGTTGTAGAGATTGTCAGCCAAGCGGTGGTCGGTGAGGCGCCCCTGGGGGAAATTGTAGGTGCGGATCCTTTCCGAACGGTCGCCGGAACCGATCTGGTTTCGCCTGAACTCGTCGTGCTCCGCCTTCACACGCTCGCGCTCGGCGGCGTACAAACGGCTCAGGAGAAGTTTCATGGCCGTGGCCCGGTTCTTGATCTGGCTTTTCTCCTGCTGGCAGTGCACACTCAGCCCGGTGGGAAGGTGCACGATGCGGACGGCGCTGTCAGTGGTGTTCACGCTCTGGCCTCCCGGTCCACCCGAGCGCATCACGTCGATCCGCAGGTCCTGGGGGTTGATCTTGATATCCACTTCCTCAGCCTGGGCCAGCACGGCCACCGTGACCAGCGAGGTGTGGATGCGGCCCTGGGTCTCCGTCTTGGGGACGCGCTGCACGCGATGCCCCCCCGACTCGAACTGCAGGCGCCTGAACACCTCCTCCCCCGACACGGAGATGGTCACATCTTTGAGTCCTCCGCTGTCACTGGTGGAGGATGACAAGAGTTCGACCTTCCATCCCCGGCCCTGGGCATAACGACTGTACATTCGGTAGAGCTCCGAGGCGAAGAGGGAAGCTTCCTCGCCACCGGTGCCGGCACGGATCTCGATGATCACGTCACGGGCGCTGTCCTCGTCGCTTTGCAAAAGCTCGTCCTCAAGCCAGCGTGCGGTCGTCTTCATGGTGGCCTCGAGGGCTTGGGCTTCGGTTCGCGCCTCGGCCGCCATCGAGGGATCCTTTTCCAGTTCCCGACAGCCCTCAAGCTCGCGCAGGCACCGCAGGTACTCTTCGTAGCGGGCCATCAATTTCACCAACGGTCCGCGCTCGCGGTTGAGCGAACGGATCCTGACGGGATCCCCAAACACGGAAGGATCCTGTAACGCGGCCTCGACGGACTTCAGCCGGGCCCGCCGCTCCTCGAGGGTGCGGCGCACGGCATCATTGAGCATGGTAGCCCGCTAGGATTTCTTTTTCTTGGGGGCCTTGTCGGCCTGCAGGGCCTGGGTGCGCGCGAAGCGGGCATTGAACTTCTCGACCCGGCCGGCGGTGTCGATGAACTTCTGGTTGCCTGTGTAGAACGGGTGACAGGCGTTGCAGATTTCCACCTTGATCTCCTTGAGGGTGCTCCGGGTGACAAACGAGTTGCCACAACCGCAAGTGACCTTGGTTTCCTGGTAATCGGGGTGGATGCCGGTTTTCATAGTGTTCTCCAACAGGGGGAGGAATTGTAGCGTCCGATCCGCAGTCCGTAAAGTGTTCTTGGGGGACGGAGCGCTGTTTTTTGGGAAAAATCGGGCTTTAAGACGCCCATGGTCCACCTACAATGGATCTCCATGCATACCGCAATCCTCCCCCTGGCCTGTTATCTCCTCGGTGCCATTCCCTTCAGCTATCTCACCGTGAAATGGCTCACGGGTGAGGATCTCCGGCGCCACTTCAGCGGCAATGCCGGTGCCACCAATGCCGGGCGCGTGATGGCCCAGTTTGGCCCCCCTTGGGTGAGGGAAAAAGCTTCCGTGTTGGCCAAGCTAGTCCTGTTATTGGACATTGCCAAGGGAGCCGGGGCCGTGGCCCTGGGCCAGCATGTTGGGCTGGAAAATGGTCAGGAATCCCTCGGGGTGGTGGCGGCCGTGGCCGCTTTGCTGGGTCATGCCTTCAGTCCCTTCCTCAAGTTCAAAGGAGGCAAGGGGGTAGCCACCAGCATCGGGGCCATCGCCTGCCTCTCCCCCCTCACCGCTGCCGCCACCTTCGGGGTCTGGCTGGTGGTTTGGGGCCTCACGCGATACATCTCCCTGGGATCCGTCGTTGCCGCCCTGGCCGTCCCCTTCCTCTATATGGGATTGGCCCACCAGGGATACGAGTCCTCACGCAATAACTATGTCCTCGGGTTCTTTGTGGTGGTGGCGGCCTTTGTGACATGGAAGCACAAATCCAACATCGGACGCCTCCTCAGCGGCACGGAACCCAAGTCGGGAAAGGCCTCTTCATGACCCTCACCGTGATCGGGGCCGGAAGTTTCGGCACGGCGCTCGCCTCCATGCTCTCGCAACGGCATCCGGTGGCCCTGTACTGCCGGGATCCGAAGCAGGCCTTGCGCATGGCCCGCACGCGCCGCAATCCCACCTATCTCAAAGACCTCAAACTGTCCCCGTCGGTGACGATTTCTTCGGAGGCCGCCGCCGTCCTCCCCGGGGCCACCCTTGTGGTGCTGGCCATTCCCTGCCAGTACCTGCGCCAGGCGGCCCGCAATCTCAAGCCCCACCTCCATCCCAAAGCCATCCTGGTGTCCACCTCTAAGGGATTGGAACTGGGCACACTCCTCCGGCCTTCCGAAGTCCTCTCTCAGACCCTTCCCCGCCATGCCGTGATGGCCCTCTCGGGCCCCACCCACGCCGAGGAGGTGGCCGCGGGCCTTCCGAGCACGGCGGTGCTGGCGGGCAAAAGCCTGAAACAGCTCGACAAGGTGGCCTCCCTGTTTCATAGCAGGAGTTTCCGCATCTACACCAACACCGACGTCACCGGGGTTGAGATCGCCGGGGCTGTGAAGAACGTGATCGCGCTCGCGGCCGGTGTGTGCGACGGGCTCAGGCTCGGCGACAACGCCAAGGCTGCCCTGATCACCCGGGGCCTGGTGGAGATCAAGCGTTTCGGCATGAAGCAGGGTGCCAGGGCCTCCACCTTCGACGGCCTGAGCGGGTTGGGGGATCTCATCACCACCTGCTTCAGCCCCTTCGGGCGCAACCTCCATGTGGGACGTGAGCTGGGCCGGGGCAAGAGTCTCAAAACCATCCTCGGCTCCATGACCCAGGTGGCCGAGGGCGTGCCCACCACCCGCGCCGTGGTGGCCCTGGCCCGCAAGCTCAAGGTGGAGATGCCCATCGCCGGAGAGATGGACATGATCCTCCGCGGGAAGCGCGCGCCTATGGAGGCACTCAAATCCCTGATGGGCAGGGCGGCCCGAAGGGAAGGCTGACTCTACTTCGGACGCATGGTGATGGTGATGTCTTTTGTCTCTCCATCCCGAAGATCCAGCTGGATGTCTTCATCCTGGCAACCTTCGCATCGAGCCTTCACGATGTAGGTGCCGTGGCCTGGCAGACTCAGGTCACATAGGCCCCTCCATGGACCCACCAGCAGCCCTTCAAATCCTTGCCCTAGAACAAACGATGGATGATCTGGCATCGGCATCCCCAAAGGCAGAACACTTGCATACAAGTTGGGATCGAATTCACCGTTTTCCTTCTGGGCGATGGACTTGCCGGTGTGGTCGATCAGCTTGATACGCAATCTCGCGGTCCTGCGACGGGCCTTCAGGACATGCTCCAAGCCGGATTTCACCATGATTTTTTCATCCCGTTGAAGCCCGCCTTCATTGGCTAGGAACTGCCCCTTGATCTGGATGGCCCGCCCGTATGTCGACAATGTGTACTCTCCCTCGGAAGGAACCTTGAAATAGACGCTGTTGCCCTCCACTTTGACCGGCACGAATTCACCCAACCTGATGATGAACTGGTCTGCCGCGTCACTGACCTTGGCCATGTCAGGGATGGATTCCACCCCATCAAGACGAACAACAAAATCCACCTCCGCCTCTGACAAGGGCCGAAGGTGCCAATCCTGCCTCATCATCCCGGAAACCAACAACTCCTTCTGCTCCGGCAGGATTTGTTGTCCGCTGACCTTGATTTTGATCGTTTCCGGATTAGAAAAAAACAATATATATATCGACCCAAAGCAATGATTTGCAACGCCCTCCGCACTTTCGACTTCCACGAGATAATCGCTTTCTTGCGTTCCATCGCCTCCGGCTATGTTTCCGTACAACAAGGTTGGATTTGCTTTCAACGCCAAATGCACCTTATCTCCACTCTTGACCACCACAAATGGGGACTGAGAAAGGTCCAGTCTCCTCTGCAAGACATTATCGGAGTAGTAAAACTTCAAGTTTGTCATGCGTTCCTTCAAATCGGGCCGCCCCTCCAACAAACGTTCATCGTCGGAAGGATCCCACACGCGATAGGTGCCCGGTCCGGGCAGCCAGGCTATCAACTTGCCATCCTTCCACCCTGTGGAAATCACCCGGGGCATGCCATCGGCGACTTCCTGGAGAATGATGTCGCATTCATCCCAATCGTCATGAATTCGCCTGAAATGTTCGGGGTCATCTTCTAAGAGCCTTCTCACTTCATGGGGAATCAAGTCATCGACACTGTTGATGGGTTGCCCCTTTTCATCAATCAAACGCAGCACCACGTAAAAATCTTGCGGGTCGGATGGATCATCCACCTGACCCGAATCGCTGATGGATGGGGATGGCGACACAAGCCTAGGTTCGGCCATTGACCGATCACTGGATGGCGGCCTTGTACCGGTTTTTTCGAACTGATTTTGGCTCCTTTCCAGTGTGCTCCCCGACATGACTTTCACCATGGGCTTTGATGGGATTGAAGGTGCAACAGGTTCGTTTGGAATGAACAACCAAGCCACCAGGCCCACCGCCAAGACCCGCCAAAGGGCGCGTTTCACCTTCAAACCCATGGAAATCTCCGTGCTCACGTTTTAAGTTCCATACACCCGGGCATGGATATCGGGACATCTAGCAAAAATCAGGCCTGATGAAGTGTGAGGAAGTGAGTTAAAATCAACGTCCCTAACTCAAGGAGCCCAGCTATGTTCGAGAGGTTTACCGACCGTGCCCGCCGAGTCCTGGCCATCGCCCGCGAAGAGGCGAAGAAGTTCAACCACCAGTACATCGGCACCGAGCACCTGCTGTTGGGCCTCATCATCGAGGGCTCGGGTGTGGCCGCCCATGTGCTCGAACAAAGCGGCGTGGAACTCGACAAGGTGCGCCATGAGATCGAGAAGATGGTGCAATCGGGCCCCGACACCGTCACGGTGGGCCAACCCCCCCTCACCCCCCGCACCAAGAAGGTGCTGGAGCTGGCCTGGGACGAGGCGCGCGGACTGCAACACAACTACATCGGCACCGAACACATCCTGCTGGGATTGATCCGTGAGAACGAGGGGATCGCCGCCCAGGTGCTCCTCAACCTCGGCCTCAACCTCGAGGACGTCCGGGAAAAGGTGATGGACCTTCTCGACAGCTCGGCCATGCCCGAGGGTGGCGAGGCGCAGGGTGGATCGCAGGAAGGCGGCGCTGGCCAGGGCCAAGGGGGTTCCTCCCAGGGTGGTGCGGCCACGGGTCCCAAGGGCAAGACAAAGACCCCAGCATTAGACGCCTTCGGCCGCGACCTCAACGAGGCCGCCAGCAAGGGCGAACTCGACCCCGTGATCGGCCGCGCCAAGGAGATCGAGCGCGTGGTGCAGGTCCTCTGCCGCCGCACCAAGAACAACCCCGTGTTGCTGGGCGAACCCGGCACTGGCAAGACGGCCATCGTCGAGGGCCTCGCACAGGACATCGTGACTGGCCGGGTGCCCGAAATCCTCCGCGACAAGCGGGTGATCACCCTGGACCTCTCGCTCATGGTGGCCGGCACCAAGTACCGCGGCCAGTTCGAGGAACGCATCAAGGCCGTGCTCTCCGAAGTCAAGCGCAACCAGAACATCATTCTCTTCATTGACGAGTTGCACACCCTGGTCGGGGCCGGCGGTGCCGAAGGCGCCATCGATGCGGCCAACATCCTCAAGCCCGCCCTTTCCCGCGCTGAGCTCCAGTGCATTGGCGCCACCACCCTCGACGAATACCGCAAGCACATCGAGAAAGACGGCGCCCTCGAGCGCCGCTTCCAGACCGTGATCGTGGAACCCCCCTCTCCCGAGGATGCTGTGGAGATCCTCAAGGGCCTCCGTGACAAGTATGAAAGCCACCACAAGATCCGCTACACCGACGAGGCCCTCAAGGCTGCCGTCGACCTTTCTGTGCGTTACATCTCCGGCCGCTTTCTCCCTGACAAGGCCATTGATGTCATCGACGAGGCCGGTAGCCGCCTCCGGATGAAAAGCATGACGCCGCCGCCGGACCTCCAGGAGCTGGATGCCGAGATCGCCAGACTCGACAAGGAGAAGGAAGAGTGCGTGGCCAACCAAGACTTCGAAAAGGCCGCTGAGCTCCGCGACAAGGCCGACGGCCGTCGCTCCGAGCGCAAGGAACTGCTGGCGGCCTGGCGCGAGAAGTCGGACAAGGGCGGTGTGACTGTGGGCGAGGACACCATCGCCGAAACCATCAGCAAGATGACAGGCATCCCTGTCACCAACCTGAACGAAGAGGAAACCTCGCGCCTCTTGGAGATGGAAAACGAGATCCGCAAGGCCGTGATCTCGCAGAACGAAGCCATCCATGCCGTGGCCAAGGCCGTCCGGAGGAGCCGCAGCGGGCTCAAGGACCCCCGCCGGCCCATCGGCTCCTTCATCTTTGTCGGCCCGACGGGCGTGGGCAAGACCCACCTGGCGAAGGCTTTGGCGAAGTTCATGTTCGGATCCGAAGAGGCCCTGATCACCCTCGACATGAGCGAGTACATGGAAAAACACAATGTCTCCAAGCTCATCGGCTCACCGCCGGGCTATGTGGGCTACGAGGAGGGCGGGCAGTTCACCGAGAAGGTCCGCCGCAGGCCCTACAGCGTGATCCTGCTCGACGAAGTCGAGAAGGCCCACCCCGACGTCTTCAACATGCTCCTGCAGATCATGGAAGAGGGACGATTGACCGATTCCTTCGGCCGAGCCGTCGACTTCCGCAATGTGATCCTCATCATGACCAGCAACATCGGCTCCGACGCCATCGGCGGCAACTCCGGCGGCGGGCTCGGCTTCGCCAACCGCGACGCTTCCTCCGACCCCGACAAGATCGGTTCCAAGATGATCCATGCGGTGAAGGAGCACTTCCGCCCCGAGTTCGTCAACCGACTCGACGCCATCATCTGTTTCCTCCCGCTGTCGAAGGACGACACCATCCGGATCCTCGACGTGGAGATGAAGGGTGTCTACGACAGGCTCGAGAAGAAAGAAATCACCCTGACCCTCTCGGCCGAGGCCAAGGACTTCCTGGTGGAGAAGGGGTATTCCCCGCGCTACGGCGCCCGGCCCCTCCGGAGGGCCATCGAGAAGTATGTCGAGGACGCCCTCTCCGAGGACATCCTCCGTGGCAAGTTCAAGGGTTCGCGCTTGGTGGAAAGCGCCGTCGACAAGGAGAACGACTGCCTTGTCTTCAACCCTGCCGGCAAGGGCGCCTCAAAACCCAAGAGCGAGACACCCGACGCGACCTGAATAAGGACGCAAGTTCTCATGGCTCCTAACGAGTTCGTCCTCATCGAAGCGCCGGTGTCATGGGATGTCGTTCGGCGCGTGGCTGAGGCTACGTTCGGCGACATGGCTAAGGGTGACGAAAGCGATGTTGCTCCCTATAAACGCGACTTTCTACGCTATGCCAGCAGGACCCGGCAATAATTGGGCGGCTCATTCGCCTAGTTTTCTGACCGTTTCTGCAAACATCCGTTCCCACTCGGCAACCGTTGCTCCCATCCAGCCGACTTCAGGCACAAGCGTGGAGGCCATCACAGCAAGCTTTGAAGGCCTCGGCCGAGGATTGGATGGGAGATCAGGAGACTCAATGAAAGCCAAATAGGCCTCATAAATCTGCATTTTGTCCCACTCTCTCCAGGCAGGAACATGATGTTGCAGTATGAATCCATAGGGGCCCGAATAATCTTCCGCTTTTGACAACTCCTGCACCACTTTCAGCAATTCGGACTCCACTTGGAGAGCCTCGCCGATGAGACCTTCACGCATCAGCTCTCGCAGATGAGTACCCTTGAGAGCTTCGGCAATGGTGCGCCTTACATCCGGATCATACTGTGGACCCCATTCCATCAAATGTTCACATAACCCCGATGCCAGACTCAGTTGAGCCAGTCTCGAAAGTAGAAGTGGCTCCGGGAGTCCCCTCTGAACCAGGTCGACGTCATAAAGCAAATGCCTTCGGGCCAACTTTTTATCTCCGTATGCCATATGCCATTGGCATGACAACAAGAGATGATTCGAAAGCTCACTTACCTTTATCAAATGAGGAGCTGACAAATCAAAGCCCGCACCATAATCAAGGGGACAAAAGCACCACGAAGAACGTTTGGCTGACTCGAAAAAGTCATGGGTCCTAGACAGGGCTGCATCCAGACTCGCCACCAGGGTTGCATGGCTTGAGTCAAGCGTTACATCACCACGTATGAAACCTTCGAGGCAAGGGTCCGGTGCAAAACAATTCACAGCCTTCTCATAATCAAGCCATGCATTCGGCCCCTCGGGGCCGGCCAGCTTGCGGGCGTATCCCTCCAGGGTGGTTGCTCCGGCAATCCGGTGGATCTCGGCCGCCAAGCGGGCGTTCTCTGCCCGATACTGTTCCAGCATCAGGAAGGGCCCCCAGAAAACACCCGCCGCAATGGTGAGACTCAATGCAATGGAAACTTTCCAGTTGAACCAGCGCTGATTCATGACCTCAGTTTACCCAAATGTTATGGGCACCCGCCCAAGACACGACCTGAGGTCAGTTCCCGGCCATGACCCTCAGCTTGGCGCGGGCGGATTCCAGCTTCGCCGCCATGGCCATGGTTTGGGCCTTGGAATTGCCAAGGCTGGGAACGATCAGTCGGGTCAGGATGCACACCGTCGGGATCGAGCCCTCATCCACGTTGCCGCCCTCGATGGAGTCGTGCATGATGTCGAGATAGGCCCTTTTGTCCCATTCAACCCACAGTGGTAGAAGGGGTATAAGGCGGTAGAACTGGATGCTGAAAAATTGGGGAAGGGGTGCGTTAATGGCCTCCAGCACCTCCAGCGGGCTCACATCCCCTCCCTGGAGCTGCTTCCAATATGAGAGTCCAAAAAAGACCTCGCCGATATTCGCCAGGCGTCGCTGTTCCTCAAGGTCGTAACCCTCAAGTTCGGCAAGAAGTGCCCTTGCTTCGGTGGGCTCCAATGGTCCGCAGGAATCCAGGCTGTCCAAAACCAAGCCCAGGCATGCCAATTGCACCAGATGGCTGATGAGCACCGGCTCGCCTACCCCGAGGCGGATCATCCTGACAGCATCCAGCAATCGACCGGAGTTGCGTTCGCCTTTTTGGTAGGCATGATTTGCGGATGCGCAGACTGCCTTAACGTAATTCCTGATGGGGGCCAAATGGGGCATGGGCATGGCATAACCCTGTTCCCAGGAAAGCTCCGGAAATTGGCGCTGACAGCTCTTAGCCAGTTCAAGGAAGGTATGCGCCCTGTCCAGACTCTGGTTGAGGACCGACCAATGAGTGTCGTCAAAGGTGGCCGACTGGTCGATGGCTCGCAACAGGGTTGGGTCAAGGGAGGCCAAGGCGGCCATCGACACGTGCCAGCCATTCCCGACGATTCTCTCGTAGGGAGAGCTTGAACGTCCGGTAACCTCCTTTAGGGGACCTTCCGGCATCAAAGACATGATGGACTCGAATTTGTCCGCATTGGCATGGGCCAGATAGGTGCCCAATCCCCACTGGATGGTGTAAAAGATGGCCAACACCAGAAGGAGATTGCGGAGCTTGTTCCGCCAGCTCTTGCCGTCCTTGGACTGGGGGGAAGGTGATGTGCTCATGTCACTCATGGGAAGCCTTTCTCATAAGAATCCAGGAATCAGGTTGAACAGCCGTCCTTTGGCGCAATGTGTGTTCACCCAATCTGATGGCCTCAGGCACCTCGAATTGGGGCTGCAAGACCAGGGAAAGCAGGATGACCGCGGCAGCAGCCCAGCCGACCCAGGACCGCGGCTGGGACATGCGGCCAGACGCCGCAAGGCGTGCGCGCAGCAGGGGTGAAGGAGTCGCCGTTGTGCAGAGAGCCAGCCATTTTTTGACCTCATCCTGCTTGGCCGCCTCATCACGGGGTCCCGGGTGGTTCATGAGCGGGCCTCCATCAGGGGTCCCAAAAGGTAACGGAGCTTCTCGGCCGCGTAGCGCCAGCGGCTGGCGGCCGTGTCGGTGCTGATCTCGAGGGCCTCGCCGATCTCGCGGAACCCGAGCCCATGCCACACATGGAGCACCACCACCTCGCGCTGGGCGGCGGGCAGGCTGGCCAGCGAAGCGTTGACGGCCTCGGCATCCACGCCCGCGGGCACCTCGGTCACCAGACGTTCCATAAGGGCCTCGGAAAGCTCCACGGCGGAACCGGTCTTGGCCCTCAGGCGGCCCAGGGCCCGTCGTGACGAGGAGAACAGGTAGGACCTCGGGCTTTCGGGCCGGGCCTTGGCGGTGATGGCGGCGGTGAAGACCTCGTGGATCACGTCCTCGGCCTCATCGCGGCGGGCACCCCGGCTGAGAAGGTAGCTGTACAAACTCGGGCTCTCCTGGTCATAGATTTCCATCCAATTCACTCTGCCCTCCTAGAGCAGCAACCCGGGCCCATTTGTCTAACTTTTTCCTTCAACATTCCTCATCCATCACTTTCACTTGCCTCAAAATGGATTTGACGCATCGCTAATTAGGGCCCGCCATGCCCCCACAAGGGCATTCTAAAGGACAGGATTTTGCACTTTTCGCCTGCGACACCCGATGCCTTAAAATAGCAGGAAGTTGTTATTCATTTGAAACGTCACACCCTTTCTTTGAAACCCAAAACCTTGCACATCGTCGGGGCCTGCCTTGACCTGGGTGCCGGGCGCCGCGGCGTCGACATGGGCCCTAGCGCGCTCCGGCTGGCGGGTCTGAACCGCCGGATCGAAAGCCTCGGGCACAAGGTGGTGGATGATGGCAACATCCCGGCCCCCCAGGCCGAAAGCGGCCACTTCGGCAACGCCAAGGCCAAGTACCTCAAGGAAATCACGGCCTTCTCGAAGAAACTGCATGCCTCCACCCGCGCCGCCCTCGCCAAGGGTCACATCCCCCTTGTGCTCGGGGGCGACCACACCGTGGCCATCGGCTCCATCGGCGGGGCCGCTTCGCATTTCGCCGCCAAGCGCCAAAAGATCGGCGTGCTCTGGCTCGACGCCCACACCGACATGAACACCCCCGAGACCTCCCCCAGCGGGAACATCCACGGGATGCCCATGGCCACCCTGCTGGGCCGAGGCCCCAAGAGCCTGCTCGACATCGGCGGCTCCAGCGCCAGGCTGGACCCCAAGAAGGTGGCCCAGATCGGCATCCGCTCGGTGGACCGCAAGGAGAGGGATCTGGTCAAGGAACTGGGTGTCTATGTGGCCACCATGCGCGACATCGACGAACGCGGCGTGAAGGCCATCATGGAGGAGGCCCTCTCGCGCATCGCCGAGGACACCGCCGGGATCTGGGTCTCCCTCGACCTCGATGGCTGCGACCCGCGCATCGCCCCTGGCGTCGGGACCCCGGTGATGGGCGGCCTGACCTACCGCGAGGCCCACCTCATTCTCGAGATCGTCTCCGATTCCGGCCGCCTCCTGGGCATGGACATCGTGGAGATCAACCCCATCCTAGATGAGAGCAACGCCACGGCCCGCTTTGCGGTGGGTCTGGCGGAAAGCGCCCTCGGAAAGAAGATCATCTGATGTTTGGCAGCCAGCTGGATTTCTTCGGAGTTTTCCGCCGCCGTGAACGGATGATGACCAATGAGGACACGCGCCGCAAACTCAAGGAGTTTGAACGGCAGATCGTCTCGGGGAAGACGGATATCAGCGCCTTCTTCATGAAGAAGGACAAGCTCGTCGAACGCATTTTTTCAAAGCGCCAGTGGCCCCAGGCTGCCGGAAGGCATCCGTGGCGTGAGGTGTTGCGCCCTGCCGTGGAGCGCATGGCCTCCATGGGAAGGCAGGACGGCTTCAAGCGCCTGGCTCCCGCCCTCAGCGGCCGCCAGCAGGAGGAGGCATCCGCCCTCTTCGAGGCCCCTCCCCCCGAACCCCCATCCCCTGCGACGGAGACCCCATGACCGAGATCACTTCCTTCGACGACCTCAAGCTTCCCGAGGATTTCCAGGATGTGATCCGCACCCTGGGCTTCACCAAGCCCACGCCCATCCAGGCCCAGGCCCTGCCTCACACCCTCGCCGGGCAGGACGTCATCGGCAAGGCCGAGACAGGCACGGGCAAGACCCTCGCCTTCGGGCTCCAGATGCTCCTCAAGGTCGACACCGAGCGCTCCAGCGTCCAGGGCCTGGTGATCTGCCCCACGCGCGAGCTCGCCCTCCAGGTGCTCGAGAGCCTCAAGCCCTTTGCCGACAAGCGGGGGATCCGCATCGGCCTCGCCATCGGCGGCGAGGGTGTGAAGGAACAGCTCCGGATGCTCCGCGGATGCCAGGTGGTGGTGGGCACGCCGGGCCGCCTCATCGAGATCAACCGCGACCACCAGTTCAGCTTCGGCTGGGTGGAGTGCCTTGCGCTCGACGAGTTCGACCGCATGCTCGACATGGGTTTCATCGACGACGTCACCCACATCCTCTCGATGACCCCCCCCGAACGCCAGACGCTCCTGTTCAGCGCCACCTTCCCCCCCGCCACGCGCAAGATCACCCAGCGCTTCATGCGCACACCGGTGACGGTAGAGACGGCCACGGGTACCAAGACGGCATCCACCATACGCCAAACGGCCATCGGTGTGACCCGGATGAACAAGTTCAGGCATCTTTTGCAGATCCTCGACGGCTCGGCCCCCGAAGACACCTTTATCGTCTTCTGCAACTCCAAGCGTGATGTGCGTTTCCTCGACCGCGAGCTCTGGGGCCGCGGCTACAGCGCCGCCAGCCTCTCCAGCGACCACGAGCAGGATGTGCGATTCCAGGTCCTTGACGCCTTCAAGCGCCGCGAATTCAGGATCATTGTGGCCACCGACGTGGCCAGCCGCGGCCTCGACATCCCCCACGTGGCCCATGTGGTGAACTACAACGTGCCGATGGACGTCGAGGATTACGTGCACCGCATCGGCCGCACCGGAAGGGCCGGACGCACGGGACTCGTGACCACCCTGGTGGCCGAGGAAGACGACCGCTTCTTCCACAAGATTGTCGAATCTGTTGGCGCCGAGAAGATCGAGGGGGCCGAGGCCTTCCTGCGCGATGCGGCTCCCCGTGGCGGGCGCCGCGAGGGCGGGCAAGAAGCCGAAGGGGGGCAGCCCCACCACCGTGAAAGCGACCTGGGCGGCCAGCGCCGGCGCGGTCGCCGCAGCGGAAGCGGCGGCGGGGGTGAAAGCAGGGGCCGCAGGCGTTGAGGCCCTTACGTTAGCGGTGCATGGCCTTACAGTAAGCCAACCACTCCTTCTCTGTGGTATCCAGCGACTTGCCGATGACATGGACCGACAGGCGCTCTGTATCGTAGATGCCTTTCTTCATGTCGGCAAAAATCATCTCCAAGGCCTTTTTGCGTTTGTTCTTGCAGAAATACTGCAACGTGCAGAAATAGCCGTAATGGAGCGAGGATGATCCCTCGAGAGCCAGCACATCCTGGACTGGCTTGAAGGCCCCGGCGTTATAAAAATCCGTGCCCTGGGCTAGATCGCGGATGATTTCAACATGGAAGTCGCAGGCTTTGAGCATCGTGCCGTTGGGCCCCTTCACCTTGGTGTTCTCATACATCGAGGCCACACCCTCATTCAGCCAGACAGGGGCCAAACCATGGAAAAAATCAAGGTACTGGTGAAACATTTCGTGATACATGGTCTTCAGGACCTCCGGGAAGTCCTCACCCGTGTTGGATGTTGAATAGCTCGTCTTTTGGTCGTTCCAAAGTACGAGGAATTTGCTCAGCTTATGGAAGTAACCCACGATGTTTTCCATGGCTTCGCCACCCAGGCTCACATTAAAGATCTGGTATTCGCGCTCCGACTTGAACACGATGATGGGTCTCTTTTCAGATGGTGACTTTCCCAAATAGGCAAGGTCCCGCTCAAACATCCTTCTGAGAACCTCGGCATCATTTGCTAGCTTTTCACAAAATTTCTTGTCCACGTTGGTCATGACCGTGTAGTGCTCAGTTTCGATCTTCCAGGCATTGGGAGTTTCCCCGTCGAAGACCCAGCCGCTCGGACCCGTCTTTCGGGCACTGTCATAGACTCGGAATTGCGATACGATCTCCTTGGCCTCCTTAACATCCACCTTTTCGGCAAGGCCCAGCAACTCTTCCAACCTCGCTTCGTTCCCGGAGCTGACTGCCATGCGGGCCAGATCGATGTAGGCCATCACCAGGTCTCTTGCAACGGTCTTGTCTACTTTATCGGGCTTGACACCACCGACAAAGCGGTTCAAGTGGGCATGGGCCTTGCCATTCTCGCGACGCCGGAGGTAAATGTTGCCTAGTTCCAGGTTGGCCTGAAGCTCGTTGGGGTTCTTTTGCAAGCATTCCATCATCTTTGTCTCAGCCTTGTCCAAGGCTCCTTTGACCTTGAACTCCAACCCCTCAAGGAGGGGAACAAAAGCCCGTGTAATCTGGCTTTCTGAAACCTTAAATGCCTTAATGATCTCGGCCCGGGTGGCCGCTCCAGTAGCCTGGGGATCGCCTACGGTATTCCAGGCTTCCCACAGCCGCCCGTAATCGTCAAGCTGGCTTTCGGTCATCGCTTCGTAGTCCAATTCGTAGGGCTTGAGCCACTCAGGGGCTGTCTCCTGGGCGGGCAAGTGGGCCATCACTATCAACAGGGACAAGAAGACGACTGACTTCAGTTTCTGGATCAAGGCCTTCATACATCATCCTTCCAACAGGGGTATAGACACCGAGCGCAGTGGTTTGTCCTTTAGTGATACTCTTAATATTACATGATCTGATCCGCATGGCAGGAGCCATGATGCCATCAACGCATCACGGTTTCCGCCCCTGTAGCCAGCTTTTGGTCAGGTACCTGTCCCAAGAATCCGGCAAAACCGTGACCACAGGGCCGCTGAGCCCTCCCTTCCTCGCCACCCGCAAAGCCGCGGCCACATTCGTTCCCGCCGAGCCGCCCACCAACAGGCCCTCCTCGCGGATGAGTCTTCGGGCTGTCTCGAAACTTTCGGCATCGCTCACCGTTTCGGCCGCATCGATCACTGCGCGGTGGAGGTTGCCCGGAGGCTCGCTGGAGCCTATCCCCTCGATCTCGTAAAGCGCGTCGGGGCCCACAGTGCCCGTGGCCACCCAGTGCGCCAGGCCCGAACCGGCTGGGTCAGCAAGGATGATGCGCACCCCGGGGCACTCGCGCCTGAGCACCCTGCCCACACCCGAGATCGTGCCCCCGGTGCCGGCTCCGGCCACAAAGGCCCCGACTTTCCCCCCGCACTGTTCCAGAATTTCCCGCGCCGTGGTTTCTTCATGCACCTTCACATTCACGGGGTTGTTGAACTGATCCGCCAGAAACCAGCCGTTTTCGCGCGCCAGGCGATCAGCCGTATTCCTGAAATTGTCGAGGCTGGTGCGAAAGGCGTTGGGAGTGACAATGAGCTTCACTCCCAAGGCCGTGAGCGCCTGGCG
>JBFWNO010000060.1:0-16282 GCA_050251015.1 Planctomycetota bacterium | reverse complement strand
GTGGCCACATCGCCCACGAGGATCGGGACCCCGTCCTTGGCGGCGACAACAACCTGCTCGATCTCGCCGGCGCTCATCACGCGCCCCAGCCCATAGACAAGCAACATCCCGCCGGACACCTGGATATTCCCACCTCCCACGTTCAGGTTGTTGGAGGTGATGGCCTCGACCACCTCGTTGAAGGAGAGGTCGTGTTTGACCAGCCGTGTCGGGTCGATGCGGACCTGATACTGCTTCTCGTAACCCCCCCAACTGTTGATCTCGGCCGTTCCCTGGACCGTCCGGAGCGACGGCTTGACCACCCAGTCGTGGATCGTCCGCAGTTCCGTAAGGTCCCGGCCCTCACTGGAGAGGATGTAGTGGAAGACCTCGCCGAGACCCGTCGAGACGGGCCCCATCTCCGGCCGCGGAAGCCCCTCTGGAAGCTCCACGCTGCTCAGGCGCTCCATGACAAGCTGGCGCGCGAAATAGATGTCAGTGCCGTCCTCGAAGATCACCACCACCTGGGAAAGCCCGAATTTCGAGATCGAGCGGACCTCCTGGAGGCGCGGCAGCCCGCTGATGGCCTGCTCGACCGGGAAGGTGATCTGCGTCTCGACCTCCTCCGGCGCCAGCGAGGGGGCGACGGTGTTGATCTGCACTTGGACAGGGGTTGTGTCAGGAAAGGCGTCGATCTCAAGCCGCTGGAGTGAAAAACCTCCCAAGGCCACGAGGCCAAGCGCCCCCACGATCACCATAAGACGGTGACGGAGAGACCAGGTGATGATCCAATTAAGCACGAAACCTCCCTTCGACCTCTGGTTTAGTCGTCCACACAGCCCGCACCGAGCCTGCTCTTGAGCATTTCGGACTTGAGGACATGGCTTCCGGCCGTTGCGACGACCTCACCCGGAAGCACACCCACCAGGATCTCGGTGTATGGGCCAGACCTGGCACCCAGCCTGACCTTGCGGGTCTGGAAGACCTCATCCGTGAGGCGCACGAAGACCACATGGCAGCAACCCTCCCAGTGGATGGCCTCGTTGGGAACCGCCACGGCCGATGGGGCTTTTCGGATGACAATGCGACCCGTGCCGAAGGTGTGGGCACGCAGTCGCCCATCGGGGTTCTCAATGTCGGCACGCACTTTCACAGTGCGGGTTCTCTCATCAACTTCCGTGCTAATCCAGGAGATGGTGCCGCCCACCGCCTCGCCGGACGGACCGTCAGGGATGAAGGTGACGGCCTGACCCAGGGCTACATGCGCCGCATCCTCCTGCCGAACATCGAGCATGACCCACATGCGATGGATGTCCGCCACGATGAAGAGCGGCCTGGACGTGTCGACCAGCTCCCCGGGAACAGCCTCGCTGGACATCACGATGCCATCGAGGGGGGCTGTCACCGGCACAAGGTTCGCCGTGGTTACGCTTGCGTCAAGGGTCCTGGTGATCTCGTCTGGCAACCCCAGGAGCCGAATCCGCTCGACCATCTTTTCATCCGGAAGGTCTGCCAAGTCCTCGAGTCGGACGGGCATCCCCAAATTGATCAGGGTCTGCTGGGCGTTGAAGCGCCGGATCCGAGCCTCCCGCAGGGCCGCCTCGGCTTCCTGAAGCTCCCCCTGCGTCCGGTAGCCCTCCCGGGCTGAAGTGCGGATACGGTCAAGTATCCTTGACTTGACATCCACCAAGGCGTAGGCCATGAGAAACTCGGACTTGGAGCGACCCACTTCCGACGCGTCAACGAGGGCCAAGACTTCCCCGCGGCAGACCCTCTGGCCCACTTCCTTCTCAACACGCCAGATGGTGCCTGGAACCCTGGGGGAGAGGTGGGCAACCAGGGTCCGAACGTAATCGATTTCCCCCGCCGCTGTCACGGTTGCGGCCATGGGCCGATCCTGTGCCGCCTCCAGCCCGATGCCAGCTTTCCGGATCGCTTCGGCAGAGGCGAATTGCACCCGGATCGCGTGTGTCTGGCAGACGAGGGGGCTCGGCGAAGTCCTTGCCCCTGGATCGAGGGTGACGGTGGCGCCGGTTTCGGATGGCGGAACCTGCCCCTTGGTCGCAATATCGGGATGGCATAGGGTGCACTGGGACTCCGGCACTTCATGCTCTCCACACCAGTCTGAGGCCTTCCCATGGGCGAGTATCTCTGGGTGGCAGACCGTGCATTTCGATTCCGGGACCCCGTGCTCCTTGCACCAATCCTCGGGATCACCGCCGCCGAGCTCCGGGTGACACGCGAGACATTTCGAGTCCGGGACGCTGTGAGCCTCGCACCAATCCTCCTTTTCAGCAGCCACGGAACCACCAAGGAATTGCGAGAATTTTGGGGCCTTCCACCCCGTGTGATGCCCCCAGAATGCGAGCGCTCCCAGTACAATGAGGACGGGGATCATCTCAAGGTAACTTCTGGCGAGGGTGAACAGACCGGAGATTCTATGATTCACAGCTGTCTCCTTTTGACCCTGCGGCGCGGCAACTGTTAATGCATGAATGATGTTTCACATCAGTCTCCTTTCTTGGGTGTCTCTTCCACATCGCTGGAAAGCGGCATGCCTGTCGCCGCTTCTAGTTCGATCACACTGCCCTGATACCGCGTCAATGTTTCCAGATAAGATTGTCGGGCCTTCAATGTCCGCTGCTGCGCCGTGACCCAATCAAGAATGCTGAGCTCCCGCGCCTGAAAGGCACGCTCGAAAAGCTCCTGGTTCTGCATGATCAAGGGAAGCACTTCCTTCTCCTGGGCTTCCACTTCAAGGCGTGTCCTCCGAAGCCGCGCCCGTGCTTCATATGCGCTCGCCTTGAGCCGGTGCAGGAGACCCACATAGGCCGCGCGCGCTTTCTCCCGCACACTCTCCTTCTCTGCGATGTCCCCTTGGTTGCGGTCGGTGAAGGGAATCTCAATAGCCACTCCCAGGCCGAGGAAGTTGTCGCCCTCTGACTCCCTTCCAAATGACGGGCCGATCTTGAGGCCGGGATACTGCCGGTACACAGCCAGCCGAAGCTGGTGCTCGGCCCTTCCATAGGCAGACTCCATCGCGCGCAGGTCGAACCGTCCGGCCAGGAGACGCTGTTCGAGTTCGGCATCGGGCAGGTCGTCGTACACGGTCATCCCCAGAGGTTTTCCCGAGTCCGCAAGACGCAGGTCGTACTGCGGCGGAAGGCCGAGCAGTCGGTTGAGCTCCCTGCGCACCGCGGCGAGTTCGGTCTCAGCACGGCGGTGGTCGCGTCGCACTTCCGCAGTTTCCAGTGCTGCTGCTGAAACATCAAGCTCAGTCCCATCGCCTGCATCCCTTCGGCGCTTCACGATTTCCAGCGCGCGCTCCCGCAAAGACACCTCCTGTTCAAGCAGGGCGAGGGATTGCTCGCCTGACAGCACGTTCAGCCGCTGAAGTCGCGTCTCGGCGACGAGCTTCCATTCCTCGGCGGCGATTTCAGCCCTGATTTCATCCATCCGGGCTTCGGCGATGTCTTTGCGGGCAGTCCGCTCCCACGGCTTCAGAAGCTCCCAGAGTAGGTCCGCATCCACCGTATGCCCGGCGCCTCCGATGCCCCGCCTCCAGCCCACTCCCACTTCCGGATTCGGCCAGATCCCTGCCTGGATGAGAAGAGCCTGAGCCTCCCCGGTCTCGGTGCGCTTTGCTCGCAGGTCTGGATTGAGGGTCAGTGCCACGGCGATGACTTCCGACTCGTCAAGGCCATCCGTGGGATCAAAGGAAACCCTTTCAACTACGGGTCCTTCGCCAGGTTTTGAGTGTCCGACATCAAAATCCCGGACAGATCTTTGCCCAAGCGAAGCAAGCTCAGCCGCAGGGTCCAAGGGCTGCTGCTGGTAGTGCTTGCAGCCATGTACGGCAAGAAGCAGGATCAGGATGCTGGTTCTCTGTGATAGGCGCGACATTCGGCTCCTCCAAAATGAATCCCGTGGCAGAGGGAGAAACAAAGCCTCGCCAGGAGTCGTCACGGCAGGAAATACCGCGACTCCGACAAGGTTTCACGCTTGGAGGGATATCAGCGGCGGAGAATGACGGTGCGCAGATGGGCGATGGATGAGGCGTGGGGAGGTCCGGCGCCCCCGGTAAGATCCATGCGTGACGAGGGATGAACCGCCCTCACGGAATACCCACAAGGGGGGAGGGGGAAAACGGAACACGGCTGCGCGCCACCATCCGACTTCTGCGAGGACCTGACATGGTGGAAACACAAAGGGGAGTCCTTGCATTGGTCCACATCGCCAACGACCACCGGTCCTGCATCCATCTCATTGCCGTGGGAAGTGGGCGCACCGTTATCCGATGGCTCAACCCGGCAACATGGCGCCGAGGCCAGCTCGACCATAGATCGCCCGTCATTGTGAACGCACAACACCAAGGCACCCGGCGCCAGCACAGAGAAGGCTTGGGAAAGGATTGCCAAGACCATGGCAGACGCACGCATCATCCGCATCCACCCCTTCTTCCGGCACCCACGCCCCAAGTCACCCATCGTAGCCGCATTGATGCTCCCGTTGTTGTCATGGCTTTGATTCGCAAGATATCGAATCGCTTGACGTTTTGTCAAGCATGGACTCTCTCGCCTCTCTCAATATTCGAAATCCCCCTCGAATCACGATGATTGAGATGATAGTCCCAATGGCAAGATCCGGTATCCGACTTTCCAGAATCGAGACAAGGGCGCCGGAACCAATTACTCCCAGGTTGGCGATGACATCGTTGGAAGAGAAGATCCATGAGGTGCGCATGAGCAAGCCGCCCTTCCTGTGCTTCGCAAGAAGCATGAGACAGGACAGGTTGGCGACAAGCGCCAGAACCCCCACCGTCACCATGATGAGGCTCATGGGCTCGCTGCCAAAGATGAACCTACGCAGGACATCCACGCCCACACCCACCCCAAGGAGAAGCTGAACCAGGCCACAGGCGAAGGCGGCCCTAGCCTGGATGTGCTTGGACCGGCCGATGGCATACAGGGCGATTGCGTACACCGAGGCATCAGCGAACATGTCCAGGGAGTCAGCGGACAGGCCGGTGGACTGAGCCCACAAGCCCGCCACCCCTTCCACAAGGAACATGAAGCCGTTGATCGCCACGAGAAGCCACAGCGCCCGGCGCTCCAGCGCGGCGGCTCCATCGTGATCGCAACCACAATCAGACAAGGGGAATAGCCCCTGCTGATGGGGTAAGGTCAGTGGTGGTCGTGTTCGTGGGCATCCCCCTCGTGATCGTGCTTTTCATGGTGCGCATCATCATGGGGCAGGGCGACTTGGTAGGGCTTCCCCTCGATCTTGATGGAAATCCTTCCCTCAAGATGCCCCTTCAGTTTTTCGTCCTGGGCTGAAAAGCGGTCTGTCTTCCCGTCTTTCGCATCCACAGGGTTCGTGGTTACCTGGACGGGCTTGGCATGGTCGCCATCATGCACCATGAGATTGATCCTTGGCGCATCCTCAATGGCAAGGGGCTTGCCGTGGGCGTCCATGACCCAGATTTCCATAGTTCCCGCCTTCTCATCATGCACCACCTCGACCACTGCGGCATGTTCCCCCACCTCGATGATGACGCCATCGTGGGAGGGCTTGATGGCCTCATGTTCATGACCGTGTTCCTCTTCCGCCAGAACCGTGGAGGATCCGAAAAAGAGTGCGAGTAGGGCCGCAAGGAATTTCAGTTTCATGGTGTGCTCCTAGGGTTGGGATGCCCGGCATCATAGCCGGTGGCATCGGGTTTGTTGGCAAGGGACATGACATGCGCCTCGGACGCCGCGCGCCCGAAGAGCCAGAAAAGTGCCGGACTGACAAGGAAATCCAGCAGGGTGCTGGAGGCCAGCCCTCCAATGATGACGGTGGCAACGGGATAGAGGATCTCGCGCCCAGGCTCACCCGCCGTGAGTGCGATGGGCACCAGGGCGATGCCGCTGGCCAGTGCCGTCATCATCACCGGCACCATCCTCTCCTGACCAGCTCTCATGATCATGTTCCGGTTGAAGGACTCCCCTTCGTGGGCCATCAGATGGAGATAGTGGTCGATCAGAAGGATGGTGTTCCGGGCCGCCATGCCACCCAGCGCGATGAGCCCTACAAGGGTGGCGATTGACACCACCTGCCCGTCCGCCACGATGTAGGCCACGGCCCCCACAAAGGCCATGGGGATGCTCATCATCACTTGGAGGCTTAGGCCCACGGACTTGAAGTGCATGTAGAGGATCAGGGCCATCACAGCCAGTGAGGCCAGGCTCAGGAGGGCGATGCGCCGTTGAGCCTCTTCCTGGGCCTCAAACTGCCCGCTGATCCGAAGGGTGTAGCCGCCGCCGAGGGATGCTATCCTGGCCTGCACCCCACCCAGGGCTGCACGGACATCGGCCACCACCTCGCCCAAGGAGCGCCCGGCGACATTGTGCTGGACGACGATCCTGCGCTGGACCTGTTCACGGTTGATGTTGTTGGGGGTCTTGCCCACAGCAACTTCCGCCACATCCTGGAGGGGCACCAAGGCTCCCTTGGAATCCCGGATCCTGATGGCTCGGATGGCATCGAGATTTTTCCTATCCTTGGCCTCGAATCCCACCACAATGGGGAAGAGCTGCTGACCTGAGGCCAGCTGGCTCACGGCCTCGCCTCCCATGGCCAGCTCCACCGTTTCGGCCACATCCTCCACCGTCAACCCACGGAGCGCCAGGCGGGTCCTGTCGGGGTTGATCCTGATGTTGTCCATCATGACCTGGGGTTCCGTCATCAGGTCCTTGACCCCTGGAATGGGCTGGAGAGCCGCCTCGGTGTCTGCAGCCAGCGACCGGAGGGTCTCCAGGTCAGGACCAAAGATCTTGACAGCCACCTGCGCCTTGACTCCCGAAAGCATGTGGCTGATGAGGTGCGCCAGAGGCTGGTCGACAGCTGTCGGCACTCCAGGAAAATTCTCGGTAAGCACGGCCCTGATGTCCTCCACTACTTCCTCGCGGCTTCTGCCGGATTTGGGGTCGAGAGAAACAATGGCCTCCGATGTCCCCACGCCCTCAGCGTGCTCGTCCCCCTCGGAGCGACCTGTCCTTCGGCCCACATGCTTGACCCCCTTGATACCCAAGAGGGCCTTTTCCAAGCGGCGGCCGAATTGATCCGAGGTCTCTAATCCTGTTTCAGGAGGGAGGATCAGGTTGATCTGCGCTGTGCCCTCATTGAACTCCGGAAGGAACTGGGTGCCCCGCTTCAGAAGGAGAACAATGGATACTGCCACCATCACTCCCAGCACCACCATGATGGCTTTGGCGTGATCCAAACTGAACCCGATCACTTTCCCCGCAAAGGACTTCAGGTGCCTGACAACCGGCGTTTCGTGTCCCGCAAGAATGGCCCTGCTCTTCGGCAGAAGCATAAGGCTGAGTGCTGGGGTCACTGTGAGGGAAACGAGCATCGAGCAGGCCACACTCACAATGTAGGTCACCCCGATGGGAGTGAAAAGCTTGCCCTCAATGCCGGAGAGGAAGAATAGGGGCACATACACCACCATGACGATGAGCGTGCCCACAACGATGGGGCCTCTGACCTCCAGAGATGCCTTGTAGATGACATCAAACGGTGAATGGGGAGCGGATGCCTTTGCGTTCTCCCTGAGCCTACGGAAGACATTTTCCACCCCTACAATGGCGTCATCCACAAGAGTGCCGATGGCCACTGCCAGGCCCCCGAGGGTCATGGTGTTGATTGTCAGACCCCAATGCTGAAAGAGGATGACCGTCAATGCAGTGGACAGGGGGATGGCCGTTAGGGTGATGAAGGTGATCCTGGCGTTCATGAGGAACACAATGAGCACGAGAAAGACAAGAATCCCCCCGTCCCTCACGGCCTCCTCCACATTGCGAATCGCCCTGTCGATGAAGGCGGACTGCTGGAACACGTCGGGGATGATCTCGATGTCGGGACCCAGGCTCCCCTTCAGCGCCTCAAGCTCGATGCCGATACGTCGCGTGAGATCCACCGTGTCAGTGCCCATCTGCTTGAAAACCACCAGCACCACACCAGGACCCCCGTCTACCCCAGCCTCACCGATCCTTACCGAAGCCGGACCGAAGATGACCCTGGCCACATCAGAGATCCTGACGGGCCTTCCCACATCGTGACGCACGAAGGCATCTGCGATCTCTTCACTGCTCCTCACGAGGCCCGTGACCGTCACCGATGGCCCTTTGGTCCCGAGGTTGAGCACACCCCCCGAGGCGCTACGATTGGCTTTCCTCACAGCTTCGGCAACTTCCAGTGCCGTGACATCGAAGGCCCGGAGCTTGTCGGCATCCATCAGAACCTGCAACTGCCTCGGGGCCCCGCCTCCGATCACCACCTGAGCCACTCCTGGGATGGACAGGAGCCTGTACTTCACATTGAAATCCGCAATGGATCTGAGTTCCATGATGTCAGTGGCCCCGTTCCGGCTCTTGATCCCGATCATCTGGATCTGCCCCATGATGCTGGAGATAGGCGCCATCTGGGGTTCGATTCCCGGGGGCAGTTTCACCTTGGCCAGCTGCAACTTTTCCTGCACGATCTGTCGGCAGATGTAGATATCTGCTCCCCAGTCAAACTCCACAAAAACCACGGAGAGACCCGTCCCCGAACTCGACCGAAGCCGCATCACGCCGGTGGCCCCGTTGAGAGTCTGCTCCAGCGGTAGGGTGATGAGCCGCTCCACATCCTCGGGCACCATGGCGTGCGCCTCGGTCATCACCGTCACGGTGGGCCTGTTGAGGTCCGGAAGCACATCAATGGGCATGGACGAGGCTGTCAGGGCTCCCCAGATGGCCACGCCCAGGGATCCGGCCAGGACAATGAACCTGTTGCGCAGGGAGAAGGCGATCAGTTTTTCAAGCATGTGATCACCTTTCCTAGTGCATATGCCCGGCGTGAGGATCCGCCGCCCCATCACCCGCCCTGAGCGCGAGGCCCAAGGCAAAGGCACCATGCGTCACGACCTCGTCTCCTGGAAAGAGCTCCGATCCCTCTCCCAGTACCACCTTCTCGTCATCCTGGTGCACCACCACCACCTTGGAAGAGCGGAATGAGTCCCCATCCCGCACATACACCACCTTGTCGGGTCCCTCTTCTGTCACAGCTCCCAGTGGCAGGACATACACATCCTTGAACCGTGACGATGGCACCCGGAGCAGATAGGGGGAGCCCGACCTCAGGGCCCAGCTACGGTAGGGCCGCCCCTCGGGGGAGAGTCTGATGACCGCATCATTGGTGGCGACCTCAAGGTGTACCTCGACGCCCTCTCCATCCGTGCCGTCCTCGATCCCCTGGATCCTGAGGTCCTCCAGGCGTGGTCCGGCCTCCTGAGATAGGGGGATGGCCTCCAGCAAGGATTGATCCGCAAACGCTTTCAGCAGGGGGGGAATCTCATGCCCTCTGGGATGGGCCACGACATGCAGTTCCCGGGGATTGTGCAAGTGGAGAAGGACATCCCCAGCCTCCACATGCGCCCCCGGCTTGGCCCCGATACCGTGGATATCCCAGTCCTCAGGAGGTGAAGGAGCCCTGATCTCCATCCTCTCGCCAAGCGCCCCCGTCTTGTGGAGGCTCCTGACATGGGCCAGAGCGTGACCGGAAAGAAGCAAACTGGCGATGTCGAAGAACGAACTCCCGGCTCCCGCATCCAATGTCAGCCAAGACACGAGATCCGCACTGAGAAGCCCGTTGGCGCCCAGTTCCCCGATCACCGCCAAGGCGAAGGGAAGCTGTTGCAAATCCGTGGGAAGAGCCTTGAGCAACTCATCCGAGGTTGGGAGCCAATGACCGTTGCGCAGGAGGGCTTCCTTCCAGAGCCAGGTCTGCTGACCGGCAGAACTGACACCGGCATGACTGACGATCCCCGAGGGGGATACACCCCGCCAACGTTGGGCCGGATCAAGGAGTTGGCCCGTCAGCCTGAGTTCAGGCCGGGGTATGGGGTCGCGGAGGATGGTCACAAGCACCTGACCACCCTTCACCATCATCCCGTGGGCCACCTGGATACTCTCCACAACGCCCCCCATCGGGGCGTAGACGGGACGACTTGTGAGTGACGTCTCCTCGACCCTGGCGCCGATGGATCGGAAGACGGTGTATTCACCCATTTCAAGAGGCGCAGTCTCTACACCCAGATTCTTAAGTGATTGCGGGGAAAGTTTGACCGGGGGCTTTTCGTGACTGCTACTATGGCCGTCGTGGTCATGACCCTCATGATCCTCATGGCCGTCTGTATCAACATGGGTTGGACTAGCTCTGCTGATAACAGCATACCCACCTCCCACAATCGATATAAAAATCAGCAGGGGCAACAATCTTGTGAAGGCGCTCTTACTCATGGGAGTCTCCTTGCTCTGCGGCAGAGTCGGATACAGGTGTAGTCTCGCCCGGGAATAGGACAATGGGATGATTGAGGATCTCCTCCAAATGGCTCCAGGACATCCTCACCTCCCTTTCAGCGGCCAGCACCTCCTTGGCGTAATCCAGGCGGGTGCGCTGGGCCTCCAGATATTTGAGGATGTCCACGCCGCCGGTTTCGAGGGCCGCACGGGCCTCCTCGACATTGCTCTTGGCCTTGGGCATCAGGGTGTCGACAAGCAGATCGCGCCGCTTGGATGCTTGTCTGAGCTTGTGAAGGGAAAGCGATAGCTCGGAAATCGCCTCGTGGGTCTCGGAAAGGTATTTGGATCTCAGTGCCTCCCTTTCGGCTTTGGCCCGGGCGATGCCCTGCTGATTGCGGTCGAAGATGGGGAGTTCGATACCCAGACGCAGACCCCAGACCACCTTCTCCTCACCCGTGTCTCTGGAGCGTGAACCACCTATCTGGATGTCGGGATACTGTTTCGCCACTTCCAGACGCAGGGCCTTCTCTGCCACTTCGTAATCGGCCCTCAGGCGAGCCAGAGCCGCACGCTGATCGAGCAGGATGGGGGTGAGGGCGGCCTCATCGCAGGTGACAGACGGCTGCAGGGAAGGGAGGGATTCCATGGCCAAGTGAGGCAGGGTGGAAGCATCCAGACCCAGAAGGTTGGCGAGAGCGGAGCGCAGGCCCTGGACCTCTGTTTCCAGGTCGAGGCATTCCAGCTCGAAGCGGGCAGCCTCCAGCTCGAAGATGCCTGCGTCAATGTTCCAAAGCGCTCCTGTCTGCGCCATGGCTCTCACGGTGCGGGCTACTCCCTCGGACATTTCTCGGAGAGAGCCGTATTCGCCGAGAGTGCGTTCAGCGAGGGCCAACCGTGTGAACAGGGAGCGGAACTCTAGGTAGATTCTTCTACGCTCGGATTGCCACTCGATGAGGGAACGGCGGGTTTTCGCCTCGTTCAGGTCATCCTCACCCCCAAGTCTGCCTCCCCACGGGATGGCGAACCCCAGTGCTACAAAGGGGGTGACTCTCCGCGAGGCTCCGGGCTCAAGGTGGGATCCAATGTCGGGTCCGGCCTCCAGGGAAGGATTGGGCCAGGGGGTGGGAATCCCCGACACAGAGGCGGCCACGGCGTGCTCAGCTTCAAGCGCGGCCAACTTCGGGCTTCGGGATAGAAGGAACTCAGCCGCCTCTACGAATGTCAGATTACCTGAGGAAGGCGCAACCGGCTCGGCACGGGTAGCCTCGACTTGGTGTAGCACCTCCATAGGGTCGAGGGCCCTGGGCTCGTAGGAAGCGCAGGAGGACACCAGCGAAAGGATGACAATGGGCAGTAGATGGTTTTTGATGAGACTCTCCATGGGGGTGTACGAACACGCCACAACAATCCCGCCGTAGGTGGCGGGAAGTTATAAAAACGGAGAGAACTCAGATCCTGAAGGAGACGCTCAGGCTGTGAAGAGTGGACGATGCCCTATTGGAGAGCTGGGCACCCTGAAACCTGCTGGCGATGCAAATGTGGCTGACAACAACCCGAGAAACGCCCATTGAGGGTGCGAAAATGAAGCTGTTCTGCTGGCCTGAAGGTGTTGATGTGGTTATTTGTGATGGCACAGTGAAATCATGACAACCCTCGCAGGAGGCGTGCTCTTCATGCACCACCTGGCTCTCGAATGCATGATCCTCATGGGCCACAGCACATTCGCCATGCGGCGTATGAGCCGCCTCTATTGCCATATGCCCCTCGCTGACGCAGAGAACTTGGCCGTGGCTAAAAACTGGGGCCAATGCAATGGACAAGGCCATAAAAAACAACATGCACCGATTCATAAAATTATTGTAGTGCCATGAAAGCATGATGTCAAAACATCGCACGCAATGCAGAGCATTCCGAACCAGCTCTCTCTTATCAGTGGGAATTTTGCATTCCCTGGATGTAATACCCCTCCCCATGCAACCCCACCAGCCCCCGCTGGCGTAGCTCCTTCAGGTCGCGGTTGATGGTGGAGCGGTTCTTCCGGGTGTGGCTGATGATGTCTTTCAGGCGAAGCGGCACGCCCTTTTCGATCTGCGCGAGGATCCAGGATTGGCGGCCGTTCAAGGCAGGGGGTTCGGGCCGTACTGTTCACAAGGGGAGGCAAGCCATGAATGTGGTCATTTGGGCGAGGGTGTCCTCGCGGGAGCAGAAGGAAGGGTATTCCATCGACGCCCAGCTTCGCGCCAACCGTGAACGGGCCCTGAAGAACGGCTGGTCGGTGCTACGGGAGTTCGTGGTGGCCGAGTCCGCCAAGCGAGGGGCTGAACGCACAGCTTTCAACGAGATGTTTCGATGGGTCAAAGCCAACGCCCGCAGGGAGAAGATCAAGGCGATCCTCGCCCACAAGCTCGACCGCGTCTGCCGCAACATGCGCGACGCCGTACGCCTCCAGGAGCTCGAGGATGACTGCTCTGTGCAACTGGCCTTCGTGGAGAACCAATTCGGCCCGGGGGCGGCGGGAGCCCTTTCCTTCAATGTGATGGCGGCCGTCTCGCAGTACTATTCCGACAACCTCCGCACCGAGGTGCTCAAGGGCATGGATGAGCGTGTCCGGCAGGGGTGGCCCTCGGGCCTCGCGCCTTATGGTTACCTCAATGTGAGCGACCGCAACGCACCTGTCCAGCCCCATCCGGAGGAGTCAAAAACCCTCATCCGCATCTTCCAGTTGTATGCCACGGGCAAATACACCTTCGACATGCTTGCCGACAAGCTGGCAGAGGAGGGGCGGATTTATGTGCCCAGCCAGCCGCGTTTCTACCGCACCACTCTGTCCCACATCCTTAACAACCGTTTCTATGCCGGGGAACTGCACCGGGGCGGGAATGTCTACCAGGGCAAATACCGCCTCATTGTGGATCGCACCACATTTGAGGCCTGCCAGGAGGTGCTCAGTGGCAAGAGCCGCCGTGTGTTGCGTCATGAACACCTGTTTTCAGGGGGGCTCATACGATGCGCACACTGCGGGTTCGCCATGACCAGTGAACACATCAATCGCAAACTCAAGGCAGGGGGTGTTCGTGAGCATGTCTATTACCGTTGTGGCAACATCCACGTAGGGAAAATGCACCCCCAGATCCGCTGGCGAGAGGACAAGCTCGAGGAGATCATCATCAAGGAGCTGGAGGCCTTCAAGATGCCCCCGCACATCGCAGAGTGGTTCCGGACGAGCATTGAGGCGTCGTTTGCCGATGTGGATGCGGTTCAGCGCCATTCGAAACAGACCCTCACCAAGCGGAAATCCGAGCTGGAGGGGATGCTTGACCGCCTGCTAAGCGGCTTCATCGCAGGCCATGTGGAGGAGTCGGTCTTTACCGCGAAGACGGCGTCCCTGAAGCGCGAAGCCGCCGAGGTGGAGGAATCCCTCGCGCAGGCGAAGAAATATGATCCTGAGGCGCCGGTGCGAGCCCTGGCGCTATTTGATTTCAGCCAGAATCTCGTGGATCTCTGGCGCGGTTCAAATTCCGAGGTGAAGCGCGAAATCCTCGACGCGATCAGTTTGAACCGAACCTTATCGCACGCAAGTCTAGAGCTGGCAAAGAGATGCCCGTTCGACTTTCTCGCAAAACATGCGGAATTTAAAAATGGTCGGAGCGACAGGATTTGAACCTGCGATCCCCAGTCCCCCAGACTGGTGCCTTACCAGGCTAGGCCACGCTCCGACCTCGAATTTGGGGGAAAAAAGGTGGGAATGGCCTAGTAAAGAACGCCCTTGCGCTTGTGACGGTCGCGGGCGCGGCCGGGGCGGGCGCCGTGGTTGGCGCGCTTGATCTTCTTGACCTTCCTCATCTTACGTTTGCAACCCATGGCATTCTCCTGAATTGGGGAGCGGATTATACAGGAGATGCTGTATCCTGAGCACCCCACAGGTCCCATCCCTCACACATCCCTTGGAAGGAGATTTTCCCATGGCCAAGCCCAATTATGCGTTCGCCAAGCGCCAACGGGACCTTGCAAAGAAGGCCAAGCAGGAGGAAAAGAGGCAGAAGAAGCTCGCCGAGCACTCCAAGGCCCCTGAGGTTCCGCCCGCGGCTCCAACCAGCGAGCCCCTGCCACCGGCCTGATGGCCGCGGATCCAGCGAGCACCGAAGCCCGCTTCGATGAGCTGATCCGCCTGTTGAGGTTGGAAGGCCATGAGGGGGCTGCCCGGGAATTCGACATGATGATCCACCACATGGCCTGGACGACGGGGTCGGAATGGGTGGGGGAGCTAGGGCTCAAGCTCAGGGCCTTCCGGAAGACGGGGCCTAGGATGTCGCCGGCACTAAAAAAGCAGTTCAAAATCTGCTGTCGCCAATGCGGACTCTTGTGGGGCTGGCTCCCCTGGTGAACTAGGCCCCCACGCTGGTGTAGTTCCGGAGGCCCTTGGTCCAGATGGTGGTGGCCACCAGGGAGCAGGCCAGGGCCGCGAGGGGAATGAACACCAATGGCGGCAGGGGGAGATCCGGTCGCGAACCGCCGGGCAGGCCCGCCACATCCATCAGCGCCGCCGCCGGCAGGAAGCCAATGCAGGCAAAGGGCAATATAAAGAGAAGAAGGAACTGCACAAAGGGCCGGAACACCGTGAGGGGGTAGCGGCCGAAGGTCATCAGGTTCCAGATGGGGGCGTCGATCCCCAGCTTGTCCTGGGCCCAGAACGAGGCGCTCATCACACAGACGAAGACACTGAGGATGATGGCGAAGGCGCAGACCGAGAGGGCGGTGAAGAGGAGGGCGCGGCCAGTGGTCCACTCCCAGCCGAATTCCGAGCCCATCCTTGTCATCAGCCACACCCCGAGGGCCGCCTCGGCGAGGGCCCCGAAACGGAAACTTTCCATGAACACCTGCGGCAATACCCCTAGGGGCCGCAGCAGCAGGCGGTCGAGGCCGCCCTGGTTGACCATCTTGTCGGCGAAGCCGTAGATGTTGCCGCTGACGAGGTTGAAGAGCCCCATGGGCACCATGGCGGCGCCGAAGATGAAGTAGGCCTGGGCGCTTGTCCAGTCGGCTAGGCCGCCCGAGCGCCGTAGGACCATGTGCAGGAAGAGAAGCTGGAAGGCGATGGTCACCACGAATCCGATGGTCTCGAAGGCCATGTCGGCGCGCATCGCCAGGCGTGTGCGCAGGAACTGGGAGATGTACACGAAAAGGATTCTCACGGAGTGACCCCACTACAGCCCCCCACCCTGCCCTCCCCCCAAGAGGGGGAGGGATGATGCATCTTGGCCTCCATAGATTTTGCCTCCATGAATTTAGCCTCCATGGATGGTGATCCTTTTCTGGGCCGCATGCCACGCGAGGCGCACGGCAACCGTGGAGCCCACGGCCCACAGTCCCTGGCGGAGGAGGGCCTCGCCCGGTGTGGACACACCCAGCTCCGCCAGTCGCCCCATATAGAGCATCACTGGGGTGTGGCTCATGTGGGGGAAGGGCAGCCACTCGATCACGCGGCGCAGGGAATCGGGGAACAAGCTCAGGGGAATCACCAACCCCGTGAGGATATTGAGGGCGTGGTGCTTGAGGCGGATGAGCCCCTGCACACTGTGGAAGGGAATGGCGCAGAGCCCGATCAGGAAACTCACCTGGGCAAAGATCCAGAAAGCCATCAGGGCCGAGAGCAACACCGCCCACACGGGGCCCGAGGGGGGTGCCACATCGAAGAGCCCGAGGATCACCGCCCCGATGGGAGCCGAGAAGAGGAAGAGGCGGAAGAGCGCCGCACCGGCCGCGCGGGCCATGTGCATCATGGGGTAGTCGAGGGGCTTGAGGAGATCGGTGGCCAGGGAGCCGTCCTGCACCTGACCCGCCACATCCCAGTCGAGGTCGCTGAAGATGGAGCTCCGGAGGATATAACCCACAGCCACGAAGGTGGCGAAGTCGCGGGCCTCGTAGCCTGCCGCCTGGCCGGCCGAGCGCGAGGCCGCCCAGATCGCGCTGTACAC
>JBFWNO010000059.1:0-16440 GCA_050251015.1 Planctomycetota bacterium | reverse complement strand
AGTCAGTCTCTTCCTTGCCTATTCCAGCCCATCCAGTGGATAATGCCCGCGAACCCCTTGGAGGTCTTCATGAACACCATTCTTCGTTCTCTCTACCTCATCATCCTTTCTTTTTCGGCATTCACCTTGCGTGCCGAGGCAGTCGTGGGTCAGGCTGCCCCTGAATTCAAGGCTGCTGGGTCAGACGGCAAGGAATACACTCAAGCGGTATTCAAGGGGAAGTGGACAGTGTTGGAATGGACCAACAAGGACTGCCCTTTTGTGAAGAAACATTATGCGGGCGGCCATATGCAGGCCACGCAAAAGACTTATGCCGAGAAGGGTGTCCAATGGTTTTCTGTGTTGTCATCAGCCGAGGGCAAGCAGGGATACATGACAGCTGAACCCGCCCAAACACATCTGAAGGAGTGTGGCGCATCGGTTACAGCTCTCCTTCTGGACCCTATGGGGACCATGGGCATGGCCTATGGCGCCAAGTGCACACCTCACATGTTCATCATCAATCCCGAAGGTGTTGTGGTGTATGCGGGAGCCATCGATAGCAACAACAGTGCCAGTGCCTCGGATGTGGAAGGGGCCCGCAACCATGTGGCAACGGCGCTGGATGAGGTCCTGGCCGGAAAGCCCATCACAACGGCCAGCACCAAGCCTTACGGCTGTAGTGTGAAGTATGCCGAAGGAGCCAAGAAAGGCCCGGCGTCCATGGCCACCTCTCCATCAGGGTTGGAGGGGAAGCCTGCTCCCGCCTTCACCTTGAAGGATGCCGAGGGTGTCGAAGTGTCTCTTGACAGCCTGAAGGGTCAGTTGGTGGTGCTCTATTTCTATCCCATGGATGACACCCCTGGCTGCACCAAGGAATCCTGCGGCTTCAGGGATCTCCACGAAGCTTTTGTGAAGGAGGGTGTGGTGGTGTACGGTGTTTCTCCTGATGATGCCGCCAGTCATCAAAATTTCATCAAGAAATACAACTTCCCCTTCGGCCTGCTCAGTGATCCCACCCACGACATGCTCAAGGCCTATGGAGCCTGGGGAGAGCATGTCATCCGTTCCACCGTCCTGATCGGTGCTGATGGCAAGGTTCTCAGGCATTGGAGTCGTGTGCAGGACGTTGTCGGACACCCCCAAGAGGTTCTTGATGCCGTCAGGCAGGCCGCCAAAGCGCCCTGAGATCCTCAGCGTTTCCTGAGGATTTTGATAAAGTCTGCCACAAACCACAGGAGTATCAGGATGGATCCTGGTCCAAGGATACCTACAGCGATCCATGTGATCGTGCTCATGGCATCCTCCCTTTGAATTTCTGGCCGAGGAAAAAGAAGGTGGCCGATATGGGGAGCGCTGACAAGACGGCGTATTCCCTCCAGATCTCAAACCCTGAACTCAAGCGCCACACCCAGCTTTCGGCATCCTCGTCATACTGTCCTTGTGAATAGATCAGGGTGTAAAAAAGGCCTAGGGCGATGAATCCTGCCCCTGAGGCGAGTAGCCCCGACGCACGTGTGGGTTTCATGAAAAGAGCGCCCATCACAGGAACCAACACGACGGAGGTGAGGATGCTGGCCATGAACACCCAGGCATCACGGATCCTGTCAAATGCCATCGTGAGCCCAAGGGCTATGAGGAACACCAGGAAGACCCCGACCCTCGTCCAGCGGATGAGCTGTCTGTCGCTGAGCTTCGGATTCACCAAGGGTTTCCAAATGTCGTACACAAGGTTCCCGCTGGCCAACAAGGCATAGGAATCGATGCTCGACATGGCAGCGGCCAGGATGCCTCCCAGGAAGAGTCCCTTCAGACCCACAGGAAGAGTTTGCAGGCAGACCGTCAACAGGGCAGTTTTTCCTTCCAGAGTTGAGTCAAGGAGTCCCTGGGCCACCAAGGACCTTGCAGCCAGACCGATTATTGTGACACCCCAGTCATAGGAAGCCCAAAGAAAGATTCCAATCAGGAGCGAATTGCGAACCGATTTCACATCCTTGGCGGCAAAGATCCGCTGATAAAAAGCGGGTTCCACGAATACGGTCAAAGCAGTAGAGGCCCAGGCTGCCAGGAGCCAGGGATTGACGTTACCGGTGGGGGTCATGTGTGAAGAGGGGAGGTGGTTGGTGAAATCCCAACCGCCTGCCTTTTCCACCACGAGAGGAATGGCAAAGGCAAGCGAGGCGCACATCAGGATGAATTGAAGGGTGTCCGACACGGCATCGGCCCACAGCCCTCCAAGTAGGGTGTATATCGTGCAGATCCCAATCGTGACAGTGAGTGACAAACCCAGGGGCCAGCCCAGTGTCTCGAAGAGAAGCATCATGCCGGCAATAGCCACGATGGGAAGGGAGTAAAGAAAACAGGCCAAAGCACCCATGGCCCTTGCTCCGCTTCCGTAATGGGAGCCAAGGATTTCAGGGAGAGTCATGAAATTGCGTGACTTAAGCCTGCGAACCAGGATGAAGGCCGCTGCAAAAATGGCAATGTAATAAGGTCTTGAGAGCCAGAACCAGGCCACCAGGCCCTCGTGAAAGGCGGTTTCGCTGGTGGCAAATGTGACATCCAGTTCATAGTACGTGCTCACCAAGGTGCAGACCAGGATGGGTGTGGTGAGGGCTCCTCCAGCCAGGAAGTAATCCTTGTACTCCCTGATGCGGTTGGTCAGCAGGAAGCCCAAGCCCAGCATCAGGCCCACATACACGATCAGGATTAGGCTATCGATCAAAGTCAAATTCATTTCCCAATCTTACGTCAATCTCACAAAAGACTCCTTAGAATGGAGGTCATGCGCAGTTCAGCCCGACTGATCATCCTCAGTGCCCTTGTCGGTGTCATCACGGGGTTGGCGGGTTGGGTGTTTGATGAGGGCCTCAATCTCATTCAGGGAGTCCTTCTTGATCGGGGGATTTTCCTGTCATCGGCCTCTCCATGGAGTGTGGTGTTGCTTCCCGCCGCTGGCGCCGGACTGGCCGCTTGGTTGGCTCTTCGTTGGTCTCCAGAGGCCTTGGGTACCGGGAGTGACCTTATGGTGAAGGCCTATCAGGATGGAGACGGCCATATCCGCCGCAGGGTTCCCTTTTTCCGGGGGCTGTGTTCCTTTCTCACCTTGGGCAGTGGAGGTTCTGCAGGCAAGGAGGGCCCGATTGCCCAAATCGGCGCCGGTTTGGGGTCGACCCTTGGGGCCTTCTTCAAGGTCAGTGGGTATGATCGAAGGATCCTGATGCTTGCCGGTGTGGCCGGGGGAGTGGGAGCCGTGTTCAAGGCGCCATTGGGCGGCGCCTTATTGGCTGCCGAGATGGTGGGGGCCCGAGACGGGTTTGCACACAGGGCCGTAGTCCCAGGCGTCATCAGTTCGGTGACAGCCTACAGCGTATTCACATCGCTCGTCGGGCACGAAAAAATTCTCTGTTTCATCGATCCCCTCACCCTGGGGGCTCTCCAACCCGCCTATCCGTCACGGGAGGGCAAGATGTTTTCCGAGATCCTGCACTACATGGCCCTGAGTCTTTTGTGTGCCGCGACAGCCTTCCTCTTTTCACGCATTTTCGCTATGTGCCAGCGCGTCTCCACCCGTGTCTCCACGCGCATACCAGCCTTCCTTGTTCCGGCGATGGGAGGTGCCCTCATGGGAGCCTTGGCCCTTTCGACCTGCACCTATGTGAACCAATTGCACCTTCCCAATTTCGTCGTGGCAGCAGGTCGCATGCCGGACCATGTCATGGGTGTGGGTCATGGATTCCTCCAGACCGTTGTTGATGCGGCATTGGACTTCCGGGAGTATGACGCGGGCACCACATTCAAGTTGGCCGGATTGCTTGCCCTGGTGATCCTTGTTAAATCGATGGGCACCTCGTTCACATTGGGATCCGGGGGATCGGGTGGTCTGATGTTTCCCGCTCTTTTCCTTGGAGCTATCACCGGGGCGGCCTATTCGAAATTTATGAGAGCCATGGCAGCCGACGGTTGGCTGCCCATGTGGCTGGTGATGAGTCCCCACGAGCGAGCTGGGATGATCCTTGTCGGGATGGGCGGTGTGTTCGCCGCCCTGACGCGGGCTCCACTGGCCAGTCTGGTACTGGTGAGTGAAATCACCGGTTCCTACGGGCTTGTGGTGCCTTTGATGCTGGTCTGTGCCGTGTCTTACCTACTGGGATCGGGAGCGGCTCTCGCGGGGCATGTGAAAGATGATGATGATTCATGAGTGATCCCACGCCAGAGATTCTCCATCAAGGAAAGTTTTTGAAGCTCATAAGACAGGGATGTTGGGAGTATGCCAGCCGGGTCGCCTCAATGGGTGTGGTGGTGATCGTGGCCCTCACGCCATCGATGGAGCTGATCTTGGTGGAACAGTTTCGTGCACCGGTGGGCCGAAATGTCATTGAACTCCCGGCGGGGGTGGCCGGCGACCTCCCGGAGTTCACCCAAGAAAGCCTGGAGTCCGCTGCCATCCGCGAGCTGGAGGAGGAAACAGGGTGGAGGGCAACGGGGATGAGCCTCCTGGTGAAGGGGCCGGTGTCGGCGGGTATGTCCAGTGAGATCGTGAGTTTCTTCAGGGCCCAGGAGCTTTCCAAGGTTGGGGAGGGTGGAGGCGATCCCACCGAGGCCATCACGGTGCATACCGTTGCTTTGGGATCCATCGAGGACTTCCTGAAACTCAAGGCCTCTTCAGGTGTCCTGATCGACCCCAAGATCTACACGGGACTGTATTTTGCCAATCCTCAGACGTGGTGAATATTTTGTAGTCTGCCAAGCTGTCCCAGCCTTCCTTATGATGAAGGTATGAAAGCCGGCTTGAGGATTATTCTGGCGGGAGGAGGCGATCAGCTGGCCGAAGCCTTTGAGCAAGTGGCGGGCCAGCTGAGGTCTTCCCTGGGCCCCTTTGAGATCCTGCCTGTAGTCACAAGTTCGACGGGTCTTTCGGAATCCCTGAGGGAACACTATGCCCGTTCTGCGGGCTGTGCGGCCTCTTTCGGTTTCACCGCCATGGTTCCCTTCATCCATTCCGTCCTTGAAATCCCTGATGGGCCTGCTGCCATGCGTGTGATGCGCAGGGAGCGCCTGGCCCACGAGTGTCTGGGTGTATTGCTGTCGGGTAGGTTGGAGGAGCTCAAGGAGCTTGCCCCTTGCCGCCAATATCTTGATGCCGGATCGGATCCCGCCAGCCGCAGTGCCAGAGCGGTTTCACTGGCTTTCAAAATGGCCGGGATATTCGAGGAATATTCCCTTGGTCGACCGGATTGGTTGGAAGCCTGGGAGGCGGGTCGTTTGGTCCTGCAACATCGTGGTCCCGAGTTCAAGGAGCGTGAAATGTGGCAGGCGGCCCTATGGAGGGAGCTCTGTAGGGATGGCACTCTCCACACGATCCGTCAGGTTCATCAGAAGTCCCGGAGTCACTGGCGCCTGCCACGCGCACTGATTGTCGCCGGACCCGACCTGGTGGCTGAGAGTTATCGCGAAGTGATGGTGGACATTTCGAAAGAGTGTCATGTGGTCTGGATCCGGGTGGACCCCGGTTCAAAGGATGAGCCCCGGAGCTCCTGGTCGGAGGCCACCCGGTCCGATCTCGACCTGATGAAAGCCGCCGGAGCCCAAGTGGAACAACTGAATACCGAGTCGCTTCAGATGCCGATGATGGCAGCGAGGTTCTGTGCCGGGTTTCATCGTGAGGCGGAATCAGCGGCCAGGCACGTGCTCTCGCGCGTGAGGGAAGGTGTTGATCCCAAAAGAATCCTGGTCCTGCATCCCTCGACGGGTCAGAAACCCTCGTTGGCCCTGCATCAGGCATTCCTGACCTACGGCATTCCGGCAAGTCAAAGGGGTGCCATGAGTCTGGGAGGCCTCCTCAGGACCTTCGTGGCTCTTGTGGGTTCCGATGCACCACGATCCCTGATGATCCCGTGGCTGAGCCATGAGGATGTGAGGTCGGCGTCTCCCGAAGTGCCCTGGGATGACGTGGTCTCGATTTTCACACGGATGGGTCTGAATCGCCGGGCCCAAAAGGGCGAAAGCGATGAGGCCCGTGCCACGACCTGGGAGGGGGGGCTAGACCGCCTGCTTGCGGGACTGGTTCATGGGGCGGTGGACACTGTGCAGGGACCCCGTGGTGTCGTGGCCCCCTGGCATGCCGGCGCTCTTTCCATAGAAGCCCTCGGTGCCCTTCTGCATATGTTGAAGTCCCTGCTCGATGACCTTGCCTTCATGGGTTCATGGAGGGCCCCGATGACTTTGTGGTGCGGAAAAGTCATGGGTTTCCTGCGGTCAAACATCAAACCCCGGGACATCAGCGAAGGAGCGTGGAAACGATTCATGGTCGACCTGGAATCCCTTTCCAGGCTACCGGGTTCCTTTGAGATGGGGTGGGGGGAGTTTCGGCCTTTCATTGAAGAGCTCATTGCAACTCATTTTGAGAGTGTGGACTATGCTGCCGGGGGTGTGAGGGTCGGTCCACTATCGGCCCTGCATGCCCTGCCCTGCGATGCCTTGGTGATCACGGGTCTCAATGAAGGAGTCTTCCCTTCGGCCGATGAGGGGGACCCTCTTGATTTGAGATCCGCTGAGCCCCGCAAGGGTGACGCCTCAAGACGGGCCCAGGAATTGTCGCGATTGCACGCCTTCATGCGCTCGTGCCGCAAGGATGTGTTCATGAGCGCCAGTGACAAGGATGAGACCACGGGTGCCCAGCGTGCACCCTCGGGATGGCTGGAAGATCTCATCACGATGGAAAAGGTGGTCACCGAACGGGCCCCGCTGTTTCCGCATGATGAAAGTCCCCGACTTTTTCGACGAATCCAGGTGGCTGATCCACAACCGATGATCCCGCGCAGCACCCTGCGTAGACGCAACATTCCTCTGTTCCATATCGAATCGTTTCTCTGGTGCGAGGCCCAGGGGCTCGCTCGCCATGTCTTGGGTCTAAGGCGCGAAAGGGAGGAGGAGAGCCTGGAGGCATTTGATCCCCTCGTGCCTCCTTCCTTCGTGGTGGAGGATCTCTTGCGACAGGCCCAGTCCGGGTCTCGCGATGCCAAAGAAGCCTCCCATTGTCTTCGCCAATTGGTGCGGAAGGCGGCGCTGGCCGGCTCTCTGCCACCCGAGGAACACCAGGATCTTTGGCTCGTGGAGGCCGACGGAGCCCTTCAGCGCCTTGAACACCATCTGGAGGGTGCTGTTCTTGAAGCGCGACGCTTCGGCGAAGCTCCAAGGGGCACTCAGGGTCGACCGGCCCTCGATGTGGGCCCTTGCCTTGTCACCGGCACGGTTCACCTCGTGGCTCCCCATCTCCTGGTTCAATGGCATCCCCTTTCCGGGCATGACAAAACAAAGTCCAGGCGGCGCCTGCTCAGGGGGCTCCTTGAGCACATGATGCTTTCCGCCTCTGGAGAGGAATCACCGCGCACGCTCAGGGTTCTTTCCGGGACTGGAAAAAAGGAAGACATTGAGTTGTTGGAAGTGGATCGTGAACTCGCCTTGGCATGGTTGTCATCGGTTGTCACGGACATGGGTCGGCTCGAGCCCGTCCGTCGTGTGCACGCCCCGGCATTTTTTGACCATGACAGGCCCGAGGAGATACTCGAGCGGTTGCAGGCTGACGGCGATGCCGGCGAATACAACTTCGATTTCAAGGGTCCCCTTCCCGAGGCTGAAATCCTCCCATTGCCGGACACTGAAGAGGTTTCCAGGATCCTAATGGAGCGTTACAAGCCCCTCAAGGATCTGATGAAAGTGATGAGGCCATGACACGCCTGACCATCATGGAGGCCTCGGCTGGAACAGGGAAGACTTACGCCCTGGTGGAAAGGGTGCTCCAACACCTTGAGGAGGGAATCAGGCTTCCCGAGATTCTGGTGATCACATTCACCAAGCCGGCGGCAGAAGAGTTGAAAGTCAGGATCCGGTTGAAACTTCGCGAACGAGTCCACCATGCAGGGGGGGCCGTCTATGAAAGCGCCCTCAGGAACTTTGAGAGCGCCAGGATTTCCACAATTCACTCCTTTTTCCAGGGACTGTTGGCGGAGCAGGCTTTTGAAACGGGAAGACTCTTCAAGCAGGAGCGCAAGCGGGGAGTGTTGTTGACCACTCGTGTGCTCGAGCGCTTCCTTCGCGGACCGGGGGGGGCCGATCCGGCCGTGAAGGCCTGTCTCGTGGGATGGTGCACTTTCCTGGAAAAGAAAATGGAAGACCTCCCGCTTTTCATCCATGAACTCCGCTCGGCTGGTGATCAGCTGGAGCCTTGGTGGGATGTGGGCCAGTTTCAGAAACGCTGGGTTTCCGCGCGTCAATCAACCATGGACGAATGGGACGACGCTCTTGTCCGTTGCAGAATCGACAAAAGACAGGCCGACATTCTCCGGGAATTTCTGCGGCTTTTTCTGGCAATGCCTGGTACCGGTTGCCCCCAGGAGATCGCCATCGCCACCCTGGGCTACAACCTTCCCAAGGCCTCGGTCTATGCCAGGAAGGCCAAACCCAACAAAGGGGGGGCCATCGATGAACAGTTGGCCTCGATGCTCCAATCCTTGACAGCCTTGCACGATTCGTGCATCAGCCTGGAATCCGTCATTGCCTCGACGCTCCTGAGATCCCTGGATCCGGAAATCAGGGCTGAAAAGACACGAAGTGGTTTCTTTGATTACGACGACCTGATTCATGACACCCGTGAGCTTTTGAGATCCCCAAGGGGAGCCGCGTTGGTGCGTTCGGTACGTTCGCGGTTCCGTGCGGCCCTCGTCGACGAGTTCCAGGACACCGATGCTCTCCAATGGGAGCTCCTCAAAGAGGTGTTCCTGGAAGATGACACCCGTCATCTGACCGTGATCGGGGACCCCAAGCAGGCCATTTATTCCTTCAGGGGGGGGGACGTCATGGCCTACCAGGAAGCCCTCAAGGACCTCAGGCGCAAAGGCGCGGAATCCCAGCGGCTGTCAGCCAATCACCGCAGTTCAAGGGCCATGGTCGAGGCTCTCAACGTGTTGACGGATCCTCTGGCCGACGCCGCGATCCTTCCCGGTGACGACGGGATCGGGGGCGATACCCAGGTGGTGGCTGCCAAAGACGAAATGGACCTGGTCGATAGTCAGGGTTCCAGCCTTCCTCCCCTCCATGTGACGGATCTCACATGGGACCAGGGTGGTCAGTCCATGCCCGCGGAGTCCTGGAAGAGATCCTTGGCCCTGGTGATGGCCAAGACCATGGCGGGTTATCTGGAACCGACTTCAACCACGAGGATCCGCCGCAATAGCCAAAGCCTGGGAGTCAAGCCCTCCGACATTCTGGTGCTCACGGCTTCGCACAAAGAATCAAGGTTGATGGCCGAGGCCCTGGCAGCCCATGGTATTCCCCATAGCCTCGATTCCAAGGAACCGGTGCTCCAGTCCGATGAGGCCGGTGATTGGCTTACGTTGATGAGGGCCCTTGAGGATCCCGACGATTCCTCCAAAAGACTTCGGGTGTTCCTGACGGGTTTTTTTGGCCTGAAGCCGGGCGACCTGTCATCTGCTGAATCCTCGCCTGGACTTGCCGGCATGATCCGTCAATGGGGGGCCATGGGTGACAGTGCCGCACTGGTGGAATCGGTGTTGGCGCAAAGTGCCGTAGCAGGGCTTGCGCTGGACCAGGGGCATGCCCGGCGCTCCCTGATGAATTACCGACAAGTCGGTCGGCTTCTGGCAGGCATGGGTTCCACCGTGACCGAACTCCGCAGGGGCCTGGAAATGGCCAGATTCGGCATTTCAGGTGATGAGGAGACGGAATGGACTTGTGCGGGTGACAACGCGGTCCGCATCATGACCGTGCATGCCAGCAAGGGCCTGGAGGCCCCTTTGGTGTTCCTGTTTGGAGGACTTGGTCGGCGTTCCGCCAGAGGCTACACGAGGGTCTATCACCAGGGTTCACAACGCAGAATCTGGATCCGGTGTGATGGCGATGACGGGGTGGCCATGCAGTCGCAGTCGGAGGATCAGAGGGAATTGTGCAGGTTGGCCTATGTGGCTCTCACAAGGGCCAAGGTGGGTTTGCATCTCTTCAGGCTTCCCATGGGCTCCACATGGCAGGGATTCATGATGCCGGTGGTACGGAGACTGGAGTCGATGGGCCCGGATTTGACGCGTGTCGCACGTATCCAGAGCCACCGAGTGACTCGCCGGGTCATCATGCCTCCAGCATGGGATGGTGTTCATGAGCAGGTCCAGTCAGAGGAGCCGCAGCTTATCTGGCCGTGGCCACCTCGACTTCATTCCTACTCGAGCCTGAGGCGTCGTGATGAGGGCGAGGAGATGGCTCTTGATGAAAGCCCATCCGAAATCCAGGACGGGCCCGGCGGACGGGACTTCGGGATCTATTTCCATGCTCTGATGGAGGAGGGATCCTTTGGGCAACTAGCGAAGGGTGGCCCCGAGGCCAGAAGCCTCGCCGAACGCTTGGCATTGGCCCATGGCATGGATTCAGTAGCCGTGGAGCTGGCCCTGGCAATGGCCAGACGCGCACTAGCTCATCCTTTGAAGGGGGGCCGCTTGCATCTTGAAGGTGGACTGCAGGGACTCAGGGACTTCTCAAAGGAATGGGAGTTCCTGTATCCCGTCTCGGGGGGAGCCCTGATGAAGGGCATCGCCGACCTGGTCTTCCTCCATGAAGGCAGGGCCTATGTGCTGGACTGGAAGACCGATGCTGTACGTCCCGATAGCCTCGAGGAAAGGGTGGCCCTTCATTATGGGGAGCAATCACGCATCTATTCATCCGCCTTGGCTAGGCACCTCAACCTGAAGGACGGGGCAGCCTATGAGCGGGTGTTTGGCGGGGCCATCTATCTTTTTGTGCGACACAACGTGGCCGAAGGTTCGGTGTTTGTGCGGCACACCTGGGACGAGCTTGCGCAATTCGACAAGTCCTTGAGGGTGGAACATGACCGTTGACCCCACAAACCCCAACCTGGACATCCTCGCAAGGGAGCTTGCCCAGTGGCTTCCCGACCATCCGAATCTCAGCGCAGAGCTTCAGTCCCTTTCAAGGGGCTCAAGTGCAAGGCTGCCTTCCATGCAGTTGCTCGAAGGAAGAATTGTTGATGCGCTTGTTGCCCGTCTGGGCTATCCACAGACCTCAAGGATCCGGGGTTCGATCGTGGAGTCAGATGGTCTCGATCAATTCCAGATGGCAGCGGTACACGCGGCATTCTCCAGAAGCCTTACCGTGATCACGGGGGGCCCGGGTACCGGAAAGTCCCGCACCATCGCCGGTCTGGCCAAGGCGGCGCTCAGGGGGGGGCTCGACCCCCGCCGCATGGCGCTGACGGCGCCCACCGGAAAGTCCGTATCCCGGATGGTGGAACTCCTTTCATCCCTCGGTCTTGCCATCCCGCCGGACACCGTCACTCTCCACCGGTTGCTCGGTTACTCATCACTCACGGGTCATGTCAGGCACCATCCCGGGCTTCCCTTGCCTCACGATCTGGTGGTGGTGGATGAGGCTTCCATGGCAGACCTCTGGCTTTTTGAGGCCCTGCTTGGAGCGGTGTCACCGACGGCTTCCTTGGTGATCCTGGGGGATGCAGACCAGTTGCCCAGTGTGAGAGCGGGGGCTGTATTCCGTGATCTGGTGGCCTCCGGGGTCTTGGGGCAGGGGCTCCACCGTCTCCAGAAGGTCTACCGCACCCAGGCAGGTGTCGCCGATCTAGGTTCCGCGGCAAAGGCGGTGATTGCAGGTGATGTGACAGGACTCCGGAGCACCATGAAAATCTGGAATTCCGGCCCCTGCCCCCAGGAGCCGGGGGTCTATCTTTGCCAGAAGTCCCCGATCATGAAAGCCGTGGAGACCTGGGCCTTGGCGCAGTGGGAAACTCTGCCCCGGGAGGGCGCGGATCGGCAATCTATCTGGGATGCCATGGCACATTTCCGTCTGCTTGCTGCGCGGCGCACCGGCCCGTTGGGGGTTGAACGTTTCAACGAGCATCTCCACTCCCTATGGGCCCGCAAGCGGGGGAGGGGAGTCCTCGGACCCATGATGGAGGGAGAACCCCTGATCGCCTTGAGCAACGAGCCCAGGTGGGGCCTGGCGAACGGGGAGCCGGCTTTGGTAATCCATGATGAAGCCCATCAGAGAGATCTGGCTGCCCTTTTCAAAAGGGAGGGGGGTTGGGAGGCCCTTCCCTTGTCATCTCTCAGGGGTCATGTGGCCTTGGCCCATGCGGTGAGTGTGCACCGCTCGCAGGGGTCAGAGTATGACAGGGTTCTGCTCGTTCTCCCCGAGGCCACCAGCCCCCTCGCGGCCCGTGAGATTCTCTACACCGGACTCACCCGGGCCCGAACCCAGGCCGTGGTGATGGCTGACCCTGGTGTCCTGGAGGCCGCCTGCTCACGTCGACTCGAAAGGGAGAGCGGTTTGGCAGACGCCCTGAGGCGGCGGGTGGTATGATTCGTGAATGAGCGATACTCCCCGAGCCCGGCTCTTCACCCCCGCTGAGGCCAACACCCTTTTGCCCAAGATCAAGCCGATCGTGGCCCACATTCTGGCCAAGGCTGGCGAGGCCCGTTCCCTGATGGCTTTGGGTTCCAGTGTGGCCCGTGAAGCTCGGGTCGAGGGGTTGGAAGTGGAGGTGCGCACAGCCATTGAATCCATCGAAGAGATGGGCTGCCAGTTCAAGGACTGGAACTTCCAATTGGGCCTTGTTGATTTTCCGGCCAGGATCAATGGCCAGGATGTGCTTCTTTGCTGGCGCTCCGATGAACCCTCCGTGGCCCACTACCACACCCATGATGGGGGGTATGCCGGGCGGAAACCGATTCAGGGTTGATTGGGCCTAATATTCCACCTCGTTGTGGAATTGGGGACAGGTTGGGCATTCTTCAATCAATCCGAGGCGTTCAAGCCATCCACGGGGTGGTGCTGTCTTAAAGGTGCAGACCAAGCACGTTTCATTTTCATAGACATGAATGGATTCCACTGATTTGAGGATGAAATCAGGAGATATTCGCTTTCTTTGTTCGTCGGAAAAATGGAACTTTTTGCCCAACATTTCCTTCAAAAGTAGCCTGGTGAAGGGTTGCCAATGACATACCATGAAGCTTGGGGGAGTGTTATGGAGTCTAAGTTCAGTGACAGCGATGTCCGTTGGCACGTCATGGAAGCAGATAAAGGTTTTTGACTTTGTAGGGCCTTTTTTCATGTCCGCCCTCTGATTGCAGAATACTCTGTATTTTGAAGTTTGCTTGAGGAATGTTCTTGATAAAATCCCGCTAAAGATGTCATCCCGCCCTGGTTCCGCGTATTCACTGTCAGTTGTCAATAAGAGATGGGCGGCCCATTCCTATGATGGGGCGTCCCTTCGCACAGTGGGATTCCCGTTGGGGGGAGTGGGGTCGGGAACCGTCGTGGTGGGTGGTGAAGGTGCCATCCGACGCATGGAACTGGGTCGACCGGCCAGCGATGATGCCGTGGCCTTTGCCAGTGTGCGTCTGGGAGGCACCAAGCCCACCACGCGCAAGCTTGAGGGCATGATTCCCGGAGGGGCACCGCCCTCCCTTTCACCCAAGGAATGGCCGGGGTATGAGTCGGCGGTCTTCCAGTCACACTTCCCCTTCTCGACCATCCGCCTCACGGACCCGGACATTCCCCTGAACTGCACGGTCACCCCGTTCAGTCCCTTTGTCCCGCTCGACGACGAAGCTTCATCGATGCCTGTGGCCATCCTCGAATACGCCTTCGAGAATCGAACCAAGCGACCATTGACCTTTGAATTTTCCTTCCACATGAGCCATCCCTATCCTGGTGAGGGAGGAGACCCCTTGGTCAAGGTGCTCCCCGGTAAGGGTGTTCTCTTTGGGTCGGCCGGACCTGGTACGCATCCCACGGCTGCTCTGGGTTTGGTGGATGCGCCCCATCGCATCCTCATGGGATGGGGAGCTCCGCCCCGCAAGGCCTTCCGGAGGTTGTGGGATGAGGTCAAGGCCGGTGACTTTGCCGAAGACAGGCCCACGGCCACCACAACACCCTCCTGCGAGGCGGCTTCTGTCTGTGTGGAGGTGTTGCTCAATCCCAGGGAGCGTGCCGTTGTCCCGGTGGTGATCTGTTGGCATGCCCCGCAGATGGTATGCCATGACTCGGCCGAGTTGGTGGCTTCTTGGCACGGCAAAAAATGGAAGGATGCCGCGGCTGTCCTGCATCATGTGATCACCCGTTACCACGATCTGCGGAGGCGCACTCGAGAATTCCATGATGCCCTCACGCAGACAAGCGTTCCGGATTCGGTGATTGATGCCGTGTCGGGTCACCTGGCCACCTTGAGAACCTCCGTGTTCCTCAGGCGCGACAGCGGGGCTCTCCGCCTTGGATTGGCTGACCAGGATCCCATGGGAGCCTGCCATATGGCTCCACAGACCCATGCCTTGGGCATGCTGTTCCCAGCCCTATCCCGCCAGGTGACCGAGGGGCTGTTCAAGACCTGTTTCCATGAGGAGAACGGTGACTTTCAGCAGATTCCCCTCTTCAGCGACCAGGCCAAGGTGGACGAAGCCGCAGGGATTATCGACAGCCGTTTGCTGGCCCTGCTCAGGTTGCACCAGGATTGGAAGTCTTCTGGAGACAGGGCGTGGCTCGAATCCCTTTACCCCCTGGCCTTACGCACCATTGACTATGTCATTCATCACATCGATCCTGAGGAGCGTGGTTTGCCGACAGGCCGTCGCCGACTGATTTTGGGTTGGGTAGCCTCGGCCCCGGAACCCTACACAACTGCGCTGTATGTGGCGGCACTCACGGCAATGGAGGAATTGGCTGGGGACATCGGACGCGGTGACGATGCGGGCCGCTTCAAGCTCCTGTCTGGAAGGGCCCAGCGGATGATGGAGACCCTTTTCCAAGGCGAGCATTACCTCCAGCCCTCCGAGGAGTCCGACCCGGCCTCCGAGGTTCTCGGGGTGGGAATCCTGTCGGATGCCCTGGCCGGGGCCCTGATCGCCCAATTGGGGGGGCTCGGTGGAGCGTTCAACCAGCGCCGCGTGACACGCCACTTGAAGACGGTGTTCCGCAGGAATTTCCGTCGTGTCCTCCGGGCTCATGGATACCTGGGCGAACCCAGCACGGCCTCGCATCAGGATCCTGGCTTGTTGGTGGCCTCGTGGCCCACCGAGAGGCCGGATCGCGCCTTGGGCATTGCGGATGAGGTCTGGCCCGGCGGAGAAATGCTTCTCGCTGCGCACCTGATCCTTTCAGGGCTGACCATCGAGGGACTGAGTGTGGTGCATGCCTCCAGGGTCCGTCGCGGCGATGTGAGGAGGAACCCCTTTGACATTGAGCCCACCTTGCATTCCCTTCGGGGACTTGCCGCTCCCCTGCTCCTTCAGGCCCTGGGGGGGTTCCGATTTGATGCGGTCACACGCACCCTTGAAGTGCATCCCCGCATCCATGACAGCGACTACAACACCTTCTTTTGCACGGCGACAGGTTGGGGTGTCTGCCGTGTGCAGAGCCTGCCCAAACTGGTGTCACTCTCTCTCAAGGTTTTGGAAGGCTACCTCGAGGTGCATCACCTGAAGATCTGCGGCATCACCCGCCACCTGCCCGCTCCACGTTTCATCCGGCCCGGCCCGTGGTGGAAGGTAAGCTTCGACCCCAAGATTTCATCCTGAAGGTCTGATCCTCCCCGGATCGTGATAAACCCTCACTGAATTCCCCCGGCAAAACCCCGCAAGGGTCAGGGCGTTGTCCTTGGCTGTTCGGAGACTGAGGGAGGTGGTGGCGCTCACACTCACCACAGCGGGAATGCCGGCTCGAATGGCCTTGGCGATCAACTCGAATCCGGCGCGGCCGCTCAAGGCAAGGATGCACTTTGAAAGGTCAGCTTGAAGCCCCCCACCCTGTCCTCCCCCCAAGAGGGGGAGGGAAAGAAATTTTCCGATGACCTTGTCCACGGCGTTGTGACGTCCGACATCTTCCGCCGAAACAAGGATCATTCCTTGTAGATCGGTGAGTGCGGCCGCATGACAGGCTCCTGTCGCCTTGAACAGAGGTTGATGGATCGAAAGGCCATGGATGGCCTTCACGAGAGCCTCCTTCGTCAAAGACCTTGGCTCAACGGGGAGCGGAAGGGGTCTGAGTCGGGTGACTCCGTCATCGCCGCACGCGCCGCAACTGGGTCGTATCTCGCGGAATAGGGGGGGGTGTCTGGCAGGCTGGCCCCTGAGCGTCACTTTGGCCGCGTCGATTTCCGGCCCGTCTTCCGAGGGGCGGATCTCGATGGAGGCCACTTCCGAGGGTGATGTGATGAATCCCTCAGTTAAGAGGAACCCTCGCACCAAGGCCTCATCTTCACCGGGTGTGCGGTAATTGAGCAAACGGCTTTGGCCAATCTCAACCATGAGAGGAGCCACGACAATCAGTTCGTCCCATTGGTTGGAGGCGTCTTTGAAACTTTGGGTTCCAAGCCGTGGCCAAGGGGGGGAGGGGGTCATATTTGCTAATATATAGCAGTTGAAAGGG
>JBFWNO010000058.1:0-16748 GCA_050251015.1 Planctomycetota bacterium | reverse complement strand
GAAATCATTTCAACATTCTCGCGCAAACCCGTCTTCGGCTACCGTTTCGTGGCCTATTCCTCGATGGCCATCGCGGCTGTGAGCTTCATTGTGTGGGCTCACCATATGTTCACCACGAGCATGAGCGAGTATTCCGTGATTGTGTTCTCCTTGCTCACCTTCCTTGTGGGTATTCCCTCGGCCATCAAGGTGTTCAATTGGGTCGCCACCCTGTACAAGGGTTCCATTTCGTTGGAAAGCCCGATGCTTTACGCCCTGAGTTTTATTGCCATGTTCACCATTGGCGGACTCACGGGCCTCGTGTGCGCCACTCTGAACACCGATATCCATCTCCATGACACCTATTTTATTGTGGCCCACTTCCACTACACCATGATGGGCAGTGCCATGGTGGGCTTCCTGGGGGGCATGCACTACTGGTGGCCCAAGATGTTTGGCAGGATGTACAACGAAGCCATGGCCAAGCTGGCTTGCTTTGGCGTGTTTGTCGGGTTCAACCTCACATTCATTCCCCAATTCTTCATGGGAGCCCTGGGCATGCCCAGGCGTTATCACGAAGTTCCCGTGCAATTCATGGGTTACCACATGTGGTCGACCGTGGGCGTCATGATCCTGGCGGCCAGCTTCACGTTGATGCTTTTGTATCTTTTGCATTCCTTAAAGTTTGGCAAGCCTGCCGGCAAGAACCCCTGGGGTGGTACTACGGTTGAATGGCAAACCGAAACGCCACCCATTGAGCACAACTTCCATGGCCATCCTGAGATTCCGGATGAACCCTACGTCTATGGACGGGGGGGGCACGCATGAGCACACGCGTCGAACACAGGGTTGCCGGGCACTTTGATTCTGCGGAGCAGGAGTTCGATGCCTGCAAGGTCGGCATGTGGCTTTTCCTTGTTACGGAAGTCCTCATGTTCGGTGGTCTTTTTGTGGGGTATGCGGTCTACCGCTCGTGGTATCCCGACACCTTCCTCGCTGCGCACCACGAGCTCAATCGCCTTCTGGGGGCCGCCAATACCTTGGTCCTTATTTGTTCATCGTTCACGATGGCCATGGCTGTTCGGGCCGCACAAACCGACAAGCAAGGTGCCTTGAAGGCCAACCTTGTTCTAACCATCTTGTTTGCCTGCGCCTTCATGGTGGTGAAATATTTCGAATACACGCACAAGATTCATGAGGGCCTTCTGCCGGGGGCTCTGTATCACCACGAAGGCATCCCCGGCAAGCCGCAAATCTTTTTCACCTTCTATTTCATGATGACCGGTCTCCACGGATTCCACATCCTTGTCGGGATCGGTGTTTTGTCTTGGATTCTCTGGCGCTCCATGAAGGGTCAGTTCTACCCGGGTTATTTTACTCCGGTGGAGATGACAGGGCTGTATTGGCACCTTGTGGACCTGATCTGGATTTTCCTGTTCCCCCTCTTTTACCTCATTGGATAGGAGACCTTGATGAGCAGCCACGGTCATGATTCAGCGCATCATGTGGTTCCTGTCAGGGTGTATGTGCTTACGTTTGCAGCCTTGTTGGTGCTCACGGCCATCACGGTGGCGGCTTCATATGTCGATTTTGGGGGCTCCCTTAACATTGTGGTGGCCATGCTTATTGCCACAGTCAAGGTGTCTTTGGTGATGCTGTTCTTCATGGGGTTGAAATATGACAGGCCCCTGAATTCTGTGATCATTCTTTCAGGATTCGTTTTCCTCTTCATTTTTTTCATGCTGACATTTGTGGACACGGGTTTCAGGGCTGAAATTGACCCTGAACGTGGCGCTCGCATTGAAGACCTGTACAAGGCCAAGTAAGTCGTGACACAGACCTATGCCCCATGGAGGCACAGGATGGCTGTCATGACATTGGTGATGGCCTTCACCACCGTGGTGTTTGGGGCCTGTGTCAAGAGTTTCGAGGCGGGCATGGCCTTTCCGGACTGGCCCACGAGCAATGGCTACTTTCTTTACTTTCTTCCGATTTCCCAACGCACAGGGGCCCAATTTTGGGAGCATACCCACCGCGAACTTGGCAGTCTTGTGGGCCTGTTCATGCTGGCGACCACCCTGCTTGTCATGAAAGGCGAGTCAAGGCCCCTGGTGAGGCGCCTTTCCCTGTGTGCCTTGGCCATTGTGTGTGCCCAGGGCTATCTGGGGGGCTCTACTGTGCTCAACGAGCTCAAGATCAAGGCCATTTCGATCAACCATGCCTGCATTGCCCAAGCCCTCACAGGGCTCGTTCTCATCCTCTGTGTCTTGACATCAAAGTCATGGATTTCACATGTGGCGGGGGCCAGGATTCCCTTCCGTCGAATTTACTCCGTGATGCCTGTCCTGATCCTTGTCCAACTCTTGTTCGGGGCCATCTATCGGCACACCCTATCCATGCATGCCCTTATCAGTCATATCGTGTTTGCCTTTGTTGTTGTCGGCATCATTATCTGGGGGGCCTTGATGGTCCTTAGGGACTTCAAAGGGCAATCCAACATCACCAAACCGGCTGTGGTGATGTGTCTTTTGAGCATCACGCAGATTGGATTGGGCGCTGCGGCTTACATGATGAGGATGGCTACTGAAACCTCTGAAACAATTCCTGTTTCAAGAGCCATGACAGCCAGTGCGCATGTGTTCATGGGCTTGTTGATGCTGTGTGGGTCCATTGTTCTTTATCTACAGGCTCGAAGAGCCGACAACCCGTCGTTCGGAACCTGAGCCATGGAAGGCGCCCAGGCGCTTCGGCAGCCTCCGTCGATGAGTGGCTATCTCGCCCTTTCAAAGCCACGTTTGACCGCTTTGTCTGTGCTTTCCGGAATGGCTGGTGAAGCCATTGCGAGGGATTCTCTTGAATTCAACATGGCCTCTCTGCAATTGGCCTTGGGCCTTTTCGCTCTTGGAGCAGGATCCAACACAGTCAACCAGTTGATGGAACGTCAATTTGATGCCCTGATGGATAGAACCAAAGGAAGGCCATTGCCAGAAGGTCGCGTCTCGCCGCGACAGGCCGCCGTCTTCGCTTGCGTCAGTTGCGCGGTGGGGTTGGCCATTCTCGCGTCTCGCAACATGTTGGCCTTGGAGCTGGGTGTGGCCACCTTATTGAGTTACACCCTCCTTTACACACCTCTCAAAAGGATCACCTCCTTGTGTACCCTGGCAGGGGCCCTACCTGGAGCCCTTCCTCCTCTGGTGGGTTTTGCATCGATCGCGGGGTATCTCTCTGATGAGGCTTGGGCCCTGTCCTTGATCCTTTTTTTGTGGCAGATGCCCCATTTTTTTGCCATCAGTTGGATCTACAGGAATGATTATGCCCGTGGTGGGTTTCCGATGATCAGCGTCATCGACGATGACAAGGGCTCCATGACGGTCAGGCAGAACCTTGTCTATACTTTTGCCCTGTTGTCCGCCTCCCTGTTGCCCAGCGTTCTAGGCCATGCCGGGTTGATCTACTTCCTGGGTGCCATCGCATTGGGTGTCCTCTTTGTCACCTTGTCCTTGTCTATTTTCATCACAGGCCTTACACCTGTTGCTGCCCGCAGGATTTTCGTTTTTTCAATCATCTATCTCACGCTTTTATTGGGAATCCTGGTCATGGACCCTGTTCGATGAACCCGTCTTGGCTGCCTCATTGGAATGCGGCATGTAATGCCACGGCTTTTATACTCCAGATTCTGGGTTATCTGGCCATCAGGCGGGGTGACAAAGCCAGGCACAAGATGTTGATGATCGCGGCGGTGGGGGCATCCGCCCTCTTCCTGGCTGGCTACCTGACCTACCACTACCTTAAGGGTCATACAACCTATGTCGGCCCGGCCCGAACCTTCTACCTGAGTTTCCTGGCAAGTCACGTGATCCTGTCGGTTGTTGTGGTGCCCATGATCCTGAGGGTACTCTGGCTGGCTTTCCGAGGCAATCTTGATAAGCACCGCAGGCTGGCCCGCATCACCCTGCCTCTCTGGATGTATGTGGGAGCCTCAGGTGTGGGGGTGTATCTCTGGCTCTATCACCTGGTGCCCCAGGGTTAAGACCCCCTTACAATAGAGCCCTGGAGGCCCCAATGTCCGGCGAGTATGACAAGCTCAAGTTTGAGAAGCTCAATTACAACAGCTATCTCAAGGTTCCCGAGCTTTTGTCGCTTCAGCATCAGATTTCCGACGGACCTCATCATGATGAAATGTTTTTCATCATCATCCACCAGGCTTCTGAATTGTGGTTCAAGAACCTTCTTCATGAGACGGAACTACTGATCAAGGCCTTCAGGGAAGGCTATGTGTCCCATGCACTGAAGGTGTTGAAACGCATGAGTGCCATCATGGAGCTGCTGGCGCGCCAGATCACTCTCCTGGGCACCCTCACACCGGTGGAGTTTGCCGGATTCCGCGACAAGCTCAATCCAGCCAGCGGCTTCCAAAGTGCCCAATTCCGCATCATGGAGTTCACCTTTGGTCTACGCGATCCCTTCTACATCAAATTCTTCGAAAGCATGCCTGAAGTGGCCCAGCGTCTCGAGTCCATCCGCCGATCCCCTTGCGTCTACGACGAGTTCCTTGCCTGCCTTTCCAAGGCTGGCTTCAAGGTGCCCTCCGATATCCTCAAGTCCGGGGCGTCTCCGGTGACGGGGGAGGATGCCACGCGTGACACATCGAGGAAGCCCCACGAAGGTTTGGTCGCCCTGTTCAAGGGCATCTACGAGAAACCCCAGGACAATTTTCATTGGGTCCTGCTGTTCGAGGCCCTCATCGATTTTGATTCGCACATGGCCGGTTGGAGGCATCACCATATCCAGTCGGTGAGCCGCACCATCGGGACCAAGAGCGGCACGGGTGGCAGTTCCGGAGTGGCCTTCTTGCAGGGCCGCGCCAGCCTGAGATTCTTCCCAGAACTCTGGGAAGTCCGCACGCACATTGGAAGCACCAATTATGGAGGTTGATATGGGTATCCATCGCCGAGTCTTTGCTCTTGCAGTGATGCTGGTGTCAGTGGTGTTACTTGTGGGGGGGCCCAGCACCCTCCAAGGCCGTGAAAAGGCCAAACCCACAGGCAAGGAAGACCTTGCCGCTTTCCCTGACATCAAGGATGACGACCCGCGCTGGGTCAAGTTGGAAAGCGGACTGTGGATTGCCCACATCAAGGAGGGCAAGGGAGCGTGCGTCAAGCTTGGTGATCAGTATGTGTGTGCCTGGGCTGGCTTCACCCTGAGCGAGATGAGGATGTTCGATGCCTCGGCCAGTGGCGCCATCCTGGCTTTCAAGAAAGGGGCTTCCATCGAGGGGTGGATGCAGGGTTTGCCACTTATCAAAGAGGGTGGCTATGCCATCTTAAGGGTGCCGCCCCAGCTGGCCTATGGTGAGAACGAGATCCCCTCTCATGGCATCAAGGCCAATGAAACTCTTTATTTCAAAGTCAAACTTGTGAAGGTGATCCCGGGCAAGGAGACCCCAAAGGAGACTCCGGAGGAACCTGGCAACAACACGCCGGAGGGGTCGGGGGAGTGAGGCGCGCGCTCGTCTGCGGCGCCTCCTTGGGGATTGGTGCGGCCATTGCCCATGAACTGGCGGCCTCGGGCCACCGGGTGTTGGCCGTGGCCCGCACCCGTGACAGGCTGGAGGCGGTGGTGAGGGCCCTGCCGGGATCCGGCCACCAAGCCTTGGTTGCGGACCTGGCTGATCTCCCATCTGTCGACCGCCTGGCCTCCGAGGCCCTGGCCGGTGGCCCCGTACAGGTGCTGGTGAACAACGCCGGAGGACCCAAGGGGGGGCCCCTTCTGGAAGCCTCCGACAGTGAGTTCCTGGCGGCGCTTCAGGTGCATCTGCTGGCCTCCAGTCATCTGGTGAAGGCCCTGGTGCCCGGCATGAAGGCGGCCAAATTCGGCCGCATCCTTGGCGTGATTTCGACCTCTGTGAAGGCTCCCATCGAGAACCTGGGCGTCTCGAACACTGTGCGTTGGGCGGTGGCCTCGTGGATGAAGACGCTCTCGCAGGAATTGGGATCTTTCGGGATCACGGTGAACGCCGTGCTTCCGGGCTTCACCCGCACGGATCGCCTGAAGGCCCTGGCTGAGGGCACGGCCACCCGCCGGGGGATCTCGGTTGCTGATGTGGAGAAGGAATGGCTTTCCAAGATCCCTGCCGCGCGCTTTGCCGAGCCTTCAGAGATCGCCAAGGTTGCGGCCTTCCTGGTCAGTGAGGCGGCGGGCTATGTGAACGGGATCGCGATCCCCGTCGACGGCGGGAGAACGCCGTGTTTGTAATCCCTGTTCGAGTTTCCATGCCATGAAGTTCGACATCTTCTTTTCGATCTGCCAGACAGAGGTCGATGGGGTGATCCCCAGCGAAAGGGTGATGTTCGAGAATTTCTTCGACCAGTTGGCCCTGGCCGACACCCTCGGATTTGGGACGGCCTGGCTGGCCGAAAGCCACCTGTCCTGCCAGGTGCAAAAGGGGAACCCCGGGGCGGTGATCCCGCACTTCAAGGGAGAAATTGGACTTAATACGGATATTCTCCAACTGGGGCACCTTGTGATGGAGCGCACCAAGCGGATGAACGTGGGCTCGGCGATCCGCAACATCCTGTGCAACGGCGGGCCCCTCGCGCATGCCGAGGCCGTCCGCACCTTTCTTTCCCTCCATGGGTTGAGGCGGGGGGAATCAAGGCGTCTCGAGCTGGGGTTTGCCTCGGGCCGCTTCCCCTTTTCGAACGTTCCCTATGGCATTGTCCCGAGGGATCCCGTGGAGGTTGCAGCCTGGCCCGCCCTCAGGGGGAAGGTGTTCCAGGAGGCCATCGAGATCTTTTTGAGGGCCATCCGTGGCGACAGGTTTTCTTCCGAGGACATCCCGGGCCGCACCCTGTCGCGACGCGATTTCCGCTCGGATGCGGATTGGGACAGGGTGTTGGCGGCCCATGGCTCGAAGGTGGAAGCCCTGTCGATCAAACCGCGTTGGGTTTTCCCGAAAGTGGGGGTGATCCCCTTTGAGGCCCCCCTCGATAACCTACGGCTCACCCTGGGTGCCCATGACGCTCCCACCCAGATTCTTGCGAACACCCTGTATCCCTGCGGTGTCTTCAATCTATCGATCACACCGCATGAAAAGATCGAGGAGACCCATGCCCTGATGCAGAAGCATTTCCACAAGGATGGCGGGCCCTGGCACCGTGCCTTGATGCCCCGCACGGTGCTGGTCTTCGCCGACAACACCCCGGGCATCTCCAATGATGAACGCACCCACCGGGCCAAGGGCAAGGCCCGCAAGGCCCTCGAAAACTATTGGCAAGCGGTGGAGGGCACCCTGGACCCCATGAAGGTCACCCAAGCTGTCGACAATGCCCTGGCAGGCCATCCAGGGGAGATTCGTGCCGAATTGAAGAGGCGTTTCCACCCGGAGGATCGCCTGATGCTGTGGTTCGACTTCAATAACCACAATTCCACCGAAGTGAAGGCCTCTATGAAAGCCTTCATGGAAGATGTGGCACCGGGGTTTGCAGGGTAAAAAACCCGTCTGAACGCCAAAATGCGCTTTTCGGTTACAATACGCTCCCATTTTTTTTGAAGGAATCCCCATGAACCTCCCCGGCGACACCCAAGGCGGCAATCCCAACGAAACCCCCGTAACCCCTGAAGCCGCTCCGGCTCCCGCGCCCATCGCGGAAGCCGCTGCGCCGATGGACTACGCCACGCAGACGCCGTGGACACCCCCGGAAAAGATTTTGGACCCCAACGAAATCATGAACCAATTCCCAAACCCCAACGCGCCGGTGCGCAAGCCCCGCGAGGCCAAACCCGAAGGTCAAGCTGAAGGTGGCCATGGTCGCGGCCGCGAGGATGGCCGAGGCCAGGGCAAGGGCGGTCATGGTGGAAAAGGCGGCAAGGGCCGTGGCAAGGGCAAGTTCGAGGAAGCCCCTCCGAAGCCCCAGGGCCCGCGCCCCGGCGACCCTGTGGAAATCCTTCTCTTGGAAACCAAGACCAAGAGCGGCGGCTGGATGGGCACCATCGGCGAAGGCGGCCGCAAAGGCTTCGTGTTCGATTCGGGCAAGGCCCCGGGCGAATGGAAGGCCGGCGAGAAGGTGAAGGTTTTCATCCGTGTGCACCCGGTGGTGCCCGGCGAACTTGTCCAGTTCCAGATCGAGGCCCTGCCCCCGAAGAAGGAAAAGGGCGGCGCCAAGGGCGAGGCGCCTGTGAAGGCCTTCAGCATCTTCGACAAGAAGGAAGGTGGCGGCCGCAGGGGCCGATGACCTTGAGCCAGGGGATGCCCCCTCACGGTCCTGTCGATGTTGATCTGAAATGCAATGTCGTGGGTAGACAAGCCAGCATTCTGAGCAGAGGCTTCTCTATTCTGTTGGTTTGTTTGCTACTGTGTTCTTGCGTGAGCCATGGCGGGCTTTCTTCGTACGGTGATGTGAGCATGGAAAGTCCCTTCGCCCATTTGATCAATCAACAATTTGTCACGTCGCAAGAACTTTATATTTATGGTGAAGATGGATTTGAACTCGACAAGATGATTGAGAATTATTTCATCTTGGATTCCAGAATCAGCAATAGGTTCATATTATCCAAGGACGTCCTTGAAAAGGGCACGGTGATCAGAATTCTCAAAGTCGAAGAATCCACCGATCATCTTCTTGTGCCGGTCAGGCATTTCATCGTGGATGTTCAATCGTATGGCCGAATATTTGACAGGCCTGTACATCTGAAATTCGACAGGTTCACGGTGGAGGGTCCTGAGGGCTCTATTCAGTTGAACCCTGCGTTTTTCAGTCAAGTAAAATAGCCTTATGGACAACACCTGGGTGCCCCTGGTTGATTACCGCCGCAATGGGGTGCCCGAATGCACCATCCATGGCGCGGTTTCTTGGGTTTCGGGTTCCGAGGTGATTTATTCGTGGGGGGGGAACGTCACGGTTTACGGCCGTTCCATGATGAAGCCCTTCATGATGAGGGTCTTCGCCAAGGAACTCGACCCGGTGTTCTCCTGGGAACAGAAGGCCGTCAGCGTGAGCTCGCACAATGGCGACACGGAACACATTCAGGTGATGCGTTCGATGCTCAGCGAGGGCGAAATGGGTTTGATGCAAACACCCCATTCCCTACCCCTGATGCAGTTCGGCAAACAGCGCAGACGGACCCGCCGATGGTATCACCCCTGCAGCGGGGAGCACGCGGCCATCCTCAGGGGTTGCCGCCTCAAGGGCTGGTCAAGGATCGGCTACACCTGGCCGCACCACCCCTTCACCCAGCATTACCTCGATGAGATCCGCGAGGTTCTGGGGAAGGATTGGAATCCGCAGGTCACGGCCAAGGATGGGTGTGGTCTGCCCACGGTCACCAACACCGTGACGGAGTTGGCCACGCTCTACGCGTCCCTTGTCACCGCCAAGAAAGACAACTGGGTTTGGGAGGCCATGGTGCGGCACCCGGATTTGGTGGGGGGCTTCAACCGTCTAGATTCCACCATCCTCAAGAGTTGCGGCGGCAAGGTTTTGGCCAAGGAAGGGGCCGACGGTCTTTTGGGATTGTCCGTGGAACACCCTGAGTTTCCAAAGGGGCTTGGGATTGTCGTGAAGATCGCCCATGGCTGGGACAGCATCGCCACCTGGTTTGTGGCACGCTACATCCTAGGGGTCCTGGGATTTGAATTCCGCAACCCCTATCCCTTGGAACGCCAGAAGGGCTTCATCGTGCAAGAAGTCATTCCTCCCTCCTTGCGTGGCCGCATCGAGGCCATCAAGCCCTGGGATGACTGGGACCCCGACCGCGATCGCTGGTACTTCGAGCCCCAGCAGTATGTGCGGGAAGGCGACCTGGACGTGATGGGAGCCGGCCTGTGAGGACCCTCTCAAATGTCATCGGAGGCAAGAGGGTGGCTCCCGCATCGGGGTCCTATCTGGACTCCTTCAATCCTGCCACACAGGAGATCAATGCCCGCGTTCCCGATTCGGATGCCCGCGATGTGGAAGCCGCCGTCAGGGCGGCCCAGGCGGCCTTTCCGGCCTGGTCGCAGATGGCCGTGTCGCGGCGCAGCCAAATTCTTCTCGCGGTGGCCGAGACGCTGGAACGACGTCTCGAGGAATTTGCCAGGGCCGAAAGCGAAGACCAGGGCAAGCCCATTTCACTGGCCCGCAGGGTGGATATCCCACGGGCCGTCACCAATTTCCGCCACTTTGGTTCCCTGATCCTCCACCAGGTCGAGGATGCCAGCGAAGTCGACCAGCGGGCCCTCAACATTGCCCAGCGCCTGCCGATGGGGGTGTGCGGGCTGATCAGCCCCTGGAACCTGCCCCTCTACCTGGCCACCTGGAAGATCGCCCCGGCCATTGCCATGGGGAACACCTGTGTGGTCAAACCCTCGGAGTTCACCTCGGTCACGGCCTTCATGCTGATGGAAGTGCTGGAAGAGGCCGGAGTGCCCCCCGGTGTGGTGAACATGGTCTTCGGCTATGGTCCCAAGGCCGGCCAAGCTCTTGTCGAGCATCCCGGTGTGCCCCTGATCTCCTTCACCGGTGGCACGGTTACCGGGAAGGCCATCCTGGCTGCCAGCGCCACCACAGTGAAGAAGGTGGGCTTGGAGTTGGGGGGAAAGAATCCCAACATCATCTTTGATGGCGCCGATATCGCCGCGGCGGCCTCCACCAGTGTGCGCTCGAGTTTCCAGAACCAGGGCGAGATCTGCCTGTGTGGCTCAAGGATCCTGGTTCACCGGCAGGTCTATGAGCCCTTCAAGAAGGCCTTTCTGGAGGCCGCCGCCAAGTTCAAGGTGGGAGATCCCTCGAAAGACGACACCGACATGGGCCCCTTGGTGTCGAAACCCCATTTCGAGAAGGTCCTGTCCTATATTGAACTGGCGAAGAAGGAGGGGGGGCGACTACTTTTGGGAGGCGACAGGCCGAAGCTGGGTGAAAACCTCGAGAAGGGCAACTTCCTGAATCCCACGGTCTTTGAGAACCTGGGGCCCCAATGCCGTGTGAACCAGGAGGAAGTCTTCGGACCCTTCGTCACGCTCACCCCCTTTGATACCGAGGATGAAGCTGTGGCCATGGCCAATGGAGTGGGCTACGGCCTCTCGGCCTCGGTCTGGGAACGCGACATCACCAAGGCCCACCGCGTGGCCCGCCGTTTGGAGGCTGGAACCGTATGGGTGAACACCTGGATGCTCCGGGACCTCCGCGTGCCCTTTGGCGGCATGAAACTCAGTGGCCTGGGTCGCGAGGGAGGGAGCCACAGCGTGGATTTCTACACCCAGCTCAAGAACATCTGTGTGAATCTGGAGGTTTGAATGGCCAAGGGATCAATCATCGCCGGCGTCTTGGCTCCGCATCCGCCCCATCTGGTGTATGCCGAAAATCCCGAACGCAACGAACCCAAGTCCGAATGCGGGTGGGAGGGTCTTCGGTGGGGGTATGAACGTTGCCGCAACAATATCCTGGCCAAGAAACCCGATGTACTCCTGGTGCATTCCCCACACTGGATGACGGTGGTGGGCCACCATGTCCTGGGACTTCCCGAGTTTCACGGCCTGTCCGTTGATCCCATCTTCCCCAATCTCTTCCGTTACAAGTATGACCTCAAGGTGGATGTGGACCTATCCCTGCAGGTGGCCGAGGAAGCCTCCAAAGAGGGTCTCCTGACCAAGGTGATGAAGAACCCCGATTTCCGCATCGACTATGGCACCATCATTTCCCTGCACCTGATCAATCCCCAGTGGGACATTCCGGTGGTGTCGATCAGTTCCAACAACTCGCCCTATTACTTCTCCAATGAGGTGGGACAGCAGCAGATGATGAAACTGGGTGAAGCCACCCGACGAGCCGTAGAAAAGAGCGGCAAGAGAGCCGTCATGCTGGCCTCGAATTCTCTGAGCCACAGGCACTTCACCGAAGAGCCCGATATTCCCGAGGACATGAGCCATGAGCACATCTACCACCATGGTCAGTATCTGTGGGATATGAGGGTGCTTAAGTTGATGAAAGAGGGGAGGTGCCAGGAGCTGCTGGATATCCTTCCCGAGTTCATCGACATGACCATGGCGGAGGTCAAGGCGGGGGCCCTTGCATGGATGCTCAGTGGACTGGGCATCCCCGACTATCCGGCAGAAGTCCATGCCTATGGCACGGTGATTGGTACAGGCAATGCCGTGGTGGAATGGGACCCGGCCAAAAAAGCCCTACAAAAAGCCTGATTTCTTTCCAATTCCGTGGTTTTTAACGATTTCCGAGGGCGTGAAATCGGCATCTTGAAGTTTTTATTGATAATGAGACTAAGTCTCAATATCATGATCTAAACACTCAAGGAGTTGATTCATGACAAAGCTCTGCCTGATGTTGGCCCTCGGACTGGGATTCCTCTTGGGAGGATCCACGCATGCCGCTGAATCAAGTGATGATGAATTGGCTGAGATCAAATCCAGACTTCAAGCCCTGGAAAAGGCGCGTGAATCGGATGCAACGCGGCTGACGGAAGGTGGTCGTTTCCAGAAGTTCATGGATAAAACGCATTGGCATGGTTACGGGGAGGCCCATTACAACAACCCCAAGGGTGAAACCATGACCCATAGCGGCAATGCGGCTGAAATCGACATCCACCGGATGGCGCTTGGATTGAGTCACAGCATTTCTGATGTGGCCCGTGTGGACCTGGAGATCGATTACGAGCATGCTGCCGGTACGGTGGAATTGGAATATGCCTATTTTGAGTACGATTTGTTCCCTCACCTCTCCGTGAGGGTGGGGAATCTCCTGATGCCTGTCGGGCATCTGAATGAGGTTCATGAACCCCTCAATTTCTACAGCGTGGAAAGGCCTTACACCCAAAAATTCATCGTGCCGACGACCTGGCAGGAGAATGGCTTTGGAGTCGCGGGTGATGCCCTCGATTCTCAACTCACATACAGGGTCTACATGGTCAATGGACTTGATGCCGGTGATTTCAACGCATCGAGCGGGATCCGTTCCGGCAGAGGGGGGGGTAACCAGGCCCCAGCCGAGGACTGGGCTCTTGTCGGGCGTAGTGAGTTGAGGCCCAAGGACCTTTCATGGCTCAAGTTGGGAGCCTCGGCCTATTATGGTGAGGCCGACCAGGATGATGACAACCCAACGATCCGCAAATCCGTGGATGTCGCCCTCTTCACCGCAGATGTCCTTCTGGATTTCGGGGATGCCGAATTCTTCGCTGAAATCATGGAAACCCGTATCTCCAACGCCGACCAGCTTGGAACCGACACGGCCCCTGTGGGCCGACGTCAGACGGGGTCCAATGTTCAGGCTTCTTATCACCTCACGGGCTTGCTCTCCGAACGCCCCACATGGGATATTGTGGCCTTCGTCAGAAATGAAAAATTTGATACGAATGCTGATGTGCCTTCCATGACGTCCCGCAATGGCACAGCCAAGCGTCAGGTCAATACGGTGGGTCTGGCGTGGTATCCGATCCCAGAATTTGTCGTCAAGGGAGATATTGGGTTCTGGAGTGACAATGCCGGTCGCGACCCCGGTGTGGACCACGATCAGGACGTCAACCGTATCAACATCGGCGTCGCATGGGGGTTCTGATGAAACAGTTTCTTGCCGTTATCGCCATGTTCCTGTGTCTTTCGGGTTGCGCCGAAAGCTCCACTTCTCAACCCATTGATGAGGGGGAGGCCTTTGCCGTGCTCCGTTTCAAGGTTTCGGGTTGTATGAGTTGCAGCCACTGCCGGAGTGTGATCCGAAAGGCTGAGCGGGGGGTGGGTGAGGGACGGTCCCTCAGTATCGGTGACCAGGATGCTGAGTTGAGGATCCTGAGTCCTGGGGTCATTGATGTGAAGGATGAAGTGGACCAGCTTCTGGCTTCCGGAATCATCCGATTCCAGATCCATGAAGTTGAAATGGAAACCCGTGGTGAATTGAAGAATGACCAATTCATCGTGAATAAAACAGGCCAAGTCTTTCATGTCGAAGGTCAGGCCTCGGGAACCCAGGGTCCCATGGATTTGAAGGCGTCTGTCTTGCATTGGGAGAACAAGGAGAAATTGACCCTCAAATTGCCCTAAAATGTCGGCATGCAACCCCAGGGGATCATCGCCAAGGCCTATATCGTTCCTGGGCTCCCTCACATCCTCTTGGCGCCGGACCGCTCACCGGGTTGGTCCTCGCTGAGGAAACACTATGACGAGGTGAGGGCCGATATTGAGGCCCAGAATGCCGACCTGATCCTCTATTTCTCGACCCAATGGTTGAGCGTCATCGGGTACCTGTTCCAGGCCGACCCGGCCCCGAAATGGGTGCATGTGGATGCCAACTGGCATGAGCTCGGAAGCATTCCCTATGAATTCAGGGTGGATGCCGATTTCGGCAAGGCCTACTACGAGGAGATGAAGAAGGTGGGTGCCCAGGCGGCCACAGTGAATTACAGGGGTTTCCCCATCGATACGGGCACTATTGTGGCCCAGAAGCTCCTCAATCCCGACAACCGCCTTCCCGCTGGCATGGTCAGTTGCAACATGTATGTCGAAAAGGACAAGACCCTGAGCCTGGGACGTGCCGGCGCGAGGGCCCTGGTGAATTCCGGGAAGCGCGCGGTGGTCGTGCTGGTGAGCTCCCTGAGCAACCGCTACCATGTGACGAACATCGATCCCGCCAAAGACAAGATTTCCTCCCTGAAGGATGACGAATGGAACCGCAAGGTCCTGGAAATCCTCGGTGAGGGCCGCCTGGAGGATGCCGATCAGTGTGCCAGGGAATTTGCGAAGCAAGCCAACGCCGACCTCGGCTTCAAGGGCATCTGGTGGCTCAACGCCATTTGCGGGCAGAGCAACCATTTCACGGGCCAGGTCTGGGATTACCAGAGCGTCTGGGGTACGGGCGCGGCCCTGGTGGGCCTGACCCCCACAAAGCCCGTGCTGGGCCCTTCCCGCGAGGGTTTGACCGAAGGTGAGAGGCGCCTTTTGGGCTTGCCCATCGAGGCAGATGGATCGGAGCACGACATTTCGCATATTCTTTCAGGGGGTATTCAAGAGGGCGCCGTGCGCGGCGCCCCTACAGATGATATCAGAGACCTCGCACCAAACCATGAGACAGACAACGCCCGTGTAGGGGCGCCGCGCACGGCGCCCTCAACGGCAGGGCCGCCCAAGGCCGACCGCAGTGCCAAGGCCGAGACGGTGGCCTACAAGGCGGCGGGAGGCAGCGAGGTGGTGTCGTCGCGGGCGCCGGAACCCGTGGGGCCCTACCCCCATGCCCGCCGTGAGGGGAATCTCATCTTTGTGTCAGGCATCGGTCCCCGCCAACGTGGTTCCAAGGAAATCCCCGGATTGACGCTCGATGCGAAGGGCAACATCCAAAGTCATGATGTGGCCGTGCAGACACGGGCTGTGATCGAAAATATCAAGGCCATCCTCGAGGAAGCGGGCTCGTCACTCGACAAGGTGGTGGATGTCCAGGCCTTCCTGACTGACATGAAGCGCGATTTCCGCGACTTCAACAGAATTTATGACGAGTATTTCCGCCAGGTGGGGGCCACACGCACCACCATCGAGGTTTCCAGCCTTCCCACCCCGATCGCGGTGGAGCTCAAGGTCATTGCGAGGGCATGATCCTTCACGACATCAGCCCCCGTGTCTCGCCGCGCACCGCCGTGTTCCCTGGTGACACCCCTTTTTCGGCGGAAAGGCTCATGGATATGGAGTCTGGAAGTCATTTGACGCTCACACGCATCGTCTCCACTCCACATGTCGGGGCTCACGCCGATGCTCCTTCCCATTACGGTCGTGGAGCGAGTGATGCCTCCTCCTTGAAGTTGGAGCGCTACCTTGGAGCCTGTCGAGTGCTGCGTGTCAGGCCTTCCAAGGGACTCCGATTGATGCCTGCCGATGCGGGCGATGGCCCCTTTCCGGGCCGAGTTCTGTTCCGGACCGACAGCTTTCCCAATCCCGAAGCGTGGAGCGATGACTTCTGCGCCCTGTCACCGGAACTGATCCGTCATCTACATGCGAGGGGTGTCGTTCTTGTCGGATTGGACACCCCTTCGGTGGATCCGGCACCCAGCAAGCAATTGGAAAGCCATGCCGCCCTGCTGGCGACAGGGATGGGGGTGTTGGAGGGGTTGGACCTTTCCAAGGTGCCCTCCGGCGACTATACCCTGATCGCCCTGCCCCTCAACCTGGAATCCGCCGAGGCCTCGCCTGTGAGGGCCGTGTTGGTGGAGGGTGCGATTTCATGACCCGCAGGCCAAGGGCAGCCCGCGCTGGTTACCCTGCCCGTGTTGTCTGTCTGACGGAGGAGACCGTGGAAACCCTCTATGCCATCGGGGCCGGAAGCCTGGTGGTGGGGGTATCGGCCTACGCCAGGCGACCAGCAGCCATCAAGCACCTACCCCGGGTGTGCGCCTTCATCGAGGCGAAGCTGGACAGGATCGATCAGCTGGAACCCGATCTTGTGCTGGCCTTCTGCGATCTTCAGGCCGACATTGTGCGAGACCTGATCAGACGTGGGCACACGGTGCACACCTCCAACATGCGCTCCATCGAGGATATCTACGACAACATACGCCAGGTAGGGGCCCTGGTGGGTTATGCCTCGGAAGCCGAGACCTATGCCCGAAAGCTCAAGGCTGGTGTGGAGGCCATACGCAGGAAGACCTCGCGGATCCGGCACAAACCCAAGGTCTACTTTGAGGAATGGGATGACCCCATGATCACGGGAATCGCCTGGGTGGGGGAGCTGATCGACATCGCCGGTGGGCGGGACATCTTCCCCGAGTTGCGGGGGGGGGTGACAGCTCATTCCCACAAGGTCGAC
>JBFWNO010000057.1:0-17416 GCA_050251015.1 Planctomycetota bacterium | reverse complement strand
CGAGGGCTGCTGAAAGGCAGGCGGTGCACCGCCAGGCCCAGGAAGCGGGTCAGGACCTCGCGGCCTACAACGTCGCTGGTGCACCCTTGGATTGGGGGGGGGCTGCAGATTCAGCGAGGGATATTCACGATGCCCTTGAGAAGGCCGCGGAGCATTTGTTGGATGAAATTTATGTTCTTTCCTTCTTCGACAGGGCCTTGGCGGCTGACAGGTTGCGCGTGCTTGAGTCCGGTCTGCCCCAGGACCATGAGCTTGTGGCCCGGGGGCGTGCCTACCTTCGCAGACAATGAGGGTGGCGGCCCTTGTGGGCCCAACGGCCTGCGGCAAGAGCGCGCTCGCCGTCGCGCTGGCCGCCAGAATTCCACTTGAGATCATTTCGCTGGATTCCATGGCTGTGTACAAGCATGTGCCCATCGCGACAGATCTGCCTTCGGAGGAAGACAGGCGTCGAGTGCCCCACCATATGGTGAATTTCCTGGAACCCTCTATGGAGTTCAGTGCTGCAGATTACGCCCGGGAAGCGGCTTTGAGGGTGGCCGAGATCCATTCCAGGCGCAAACTTCCCTTGTTTGTGGGGGGGTCTTTTTTTCATTTGAGGGTGTTGATGGAGGGCCTGGATGATATGCCTTCGGCCAACGAGTCACTCCGTCTTAGACATGAATTGCAGGTGGCTCAACAGGGTCCCCAGGCCCTTTGGAATGAACTGCTTTCACGTGCGCCTGACATCGCGGGGCGCCTTCATCCTCACGATACCAGGCGGGTGTCAAGAGCCCTTGAGGTTCTAGAGCAACCCAGCACCGGGGTGCAGAGACGCCCTGCCATTGTGGGTGCAACATGGCAACTCCTGGGTCTTCATCTTGAGCGAGATGACATCTACCGCCGATGCAATCAGAGGGCCGAACGAATGTTTCAGAGAGGATTGGTGGATGAGGTCAGATCCCTCTTGCAGTTCAATCCCGGGAAAACTCTGAGACAGGCCGTGGGGGTGAAAGAGGTGGTCGACTATCTTGAAGGGCGGCTCACCTTGGAACAGTCCCTTGGCGCAGTTCAGCAGGCCACGCGGAGGCTAGCCAAGCACCAAGTGACTTGGGGGAAAAGATTCGATATCCACTGGTGCCATGCCCAAGAGGCCACCCTCATGGACGAGCTCACAAGCCTCCTTGAGAGTCAAGCCTCTTAGTGTCCGGAATCAAAAAGCCAGAACCTCGAGAATTTGGCCCATGTGTTTCCCCACGATCCACTAGAGAAACTCCAAGCCAACACAGCCAGGAAAACAATGGCGATCACAATGGATTGTCGCCTGCGTTTTCTGACCACGGGGTTTTCGCTGTATTCCGACATGCCTGTATTGTGGCATGAATCGCTTTTAGGGTCAGGCCGACGAAATGGCGGAGGCCTTGATGGCTGTCCCTTATGGGAAGCATGGCCCTTCGATAAGATGGGCGCATGAGTGAGGATGTCATGTGGGGCTCCGGAGCCCTCTTGGTCGGACTGGTGGCCAGCGTGGTGCTTTCAGCCATGATGCGCGTTTTGGCACCTCGCCTTGGCCTTCTCGACAAACCGCGGCTCGACAGACATCATCAGAAGGTGACGGCATTGGGGGGGGGGCCGGCATGGTTCTTGGCCGCCATCCTGACCATGTTTGGGGCCTTTGCCTGTCTGAAGTTGGGCTATGTCCCTTCGACACTGCATGTCCATCAACCTGGACTTGAGGAGAAGATGGCGCCTTTGGCTCTTCTGGGCATGGGGGCCTTCATCTTGATGTTGATGGGTTTGCGGGACGATCTCCGGCCAGTCCCCATGGTCTTCAAATTGGCTATCGAATGTGTCTTGGGTGTCGGTGTGTTCTTTTTGGTCCCCGATGCCCGTGTCTCGGCATTCCTGGGGGACTCTTGGCTGGTGATGCCCGCCACAGTGGGCTGGGTCATGTTGTGGACAAATGTCTTCAACCTTTTGGATCATGCTGATGGGATGAGTGCTTCCGCCGGCATATGCGTGAGCTTGGGGCTAGCGTGGCTTTCGTTCTGCACAGGTCAAATCTTCGTGGCCTTGTTGGCGATGGTCTTGGCCGGAGTCCTGTTGGGATTTCTGGTCCATAACTTTCCTCCAGCCAGGCTTTTCATGGGTGACGCGGGGTCCCTGCCTTTAGGATTCATGATGGGGAGCATCATGGCTCTTCATACCTTCTATGATTCTGACAGGTCGCCCTGGAGTGTCTTGACCCCGTTGTGTTTGACCCTGGTACCCCTGTACGACGTGATGAGTGTGATGTGGCTCAGGTTCAAGGAAGGAAGGCCCTTGTGGTTAGGGGATAAGAGGCATTTGGCACACCGGTTGCAATCCCGCGGATGGGGGCAGTCCAGGGTTCTGCTATTGCTGTTTCTGATGGGTGCCGTTGGGGGCATCTTGGCTTGGGGTGTGGGAACATGGGACTACCCCCGTGTCTTGCTGCCGGCCATCCTAACTCCTGGATTTATTGTCCTCTTATGGAGCCTGGAAAGACCCCAATGAAGATGCTGGAGAGATGTTCCAGGTTCCTGGCCGGATTCTCGCTTGTGCTCACCTATTACGTGGCCACCCTGGACGAGGGGGGAGCGGTTGCTTGGATGGCCTCAATGGCCTCCATCTGCGCGGCGGTGGCCGTTTTCATGGCCAGTTTGCGACTGAAACGCCATGTTTGGCTACCCGGCGCTCCTTGGTGCGCACTATTCCTTTTCTCCCTCCTGGTGACCACCTGGGTCCAGGGCTTCAGGCCTATAGATCTGCGTCGCACGGGGACTTTTGTGGCCCTCTTACTCAATGTCCCAGTGTTGATGCAGGTTTGTTCGGGGGCCGCAGATCGCAGGACTCTCCGTTCGGTGCTTTTGGCCTTATTGGCCGTGACACTGTTGCAGGTCGCCTTGCAGATGACGTTCTGGATGCCCAGCCTCCGTCAGATCCTTGCTTCCCATCCCGATGTTCTCTTGCACACCATGGGTCTGGATCCCTCTGATGTGGCGGCCCGCGAGGATGTCGCGGCCCGGGTGTCAGGCTTTGAACCCTTCGGCCATCTTGTGAATAGCAATAATCTGGCCATCGTCCTACTCCTGTTGGCGGCGCTGGCTCGTTGCGTGGGTCAACGAATACTGGGTTGGTCGGCCTTGCTGGTGAGCCTGATGTGTGTCTCCAAGGGGGTGATTCTGGCCATGCTGGCCTCGGCCATTGTGGGGCGTCGTCGATTGCGGTCCACCTTGTGGGTCCTTGTGCTGTGCATGGCAAGCTTGCTCATGTGGCGACAGGATGTTGGCCAGCGGCTTTTGGAGTGGTCGAGAATTCCCTCACTCTTGTCTGTTGAAATGAGGCTCAGCTACTGGCAAACGGCCCGTGCTATGACGACATGGGGACCCGTGGGTTTGGGGGGGTATGGTGACTTCGCAGCCCAAGCCAGGCCAGATGGGGGGCACTATTCCAACCAGGCCCACAATGCCTTCCTCCAATTGTGTGCCGAGGTGGGCATGGTGGCGGCGTTTGCCGGCATGATCTGGCTTTCCGGGTTGTTTCGGGGGATCCCTTCGCTCGTTCGAGAAACGCGGCCGGCAAAGATGGCGATCTTTTGGGGGGGGGTGAGCGGCTTTGCCTTAGTCCTGATTTTTTCGGATCCTCTATGGCCCCAGCCAGTCACCAATCCTTTTGCCTTGGGCATGACGCTTTCAGAGAGAGAGCTGATACCGGCTTTCCCGATGTTGGAGCGAGTGACCAAATTTGTGGCGATTGGTTTTTTCGCCTTGGTGGGCAGGGGACTTTTGGTCAGACCTTGGGTGGTTAAGCCTGAAAGCCTGTCCTTTGCTGCCAGCGTCTTCCTGTTCCATCTCTTTATCGATACAGACTTGTCCCATCCTGGCATCATGATTGTCGCCTTTGCCCTTGTGGCCCTTGGATGGGAGCGGGGTAGTTCTCCCAGCGCCAAATCCTGGTGGTTCTTGCCCGTTGTGGCATTGGGCGCCATGTGGGCTCTGATGGTGGGAACCCATCCATCGGATTCGGCAAAGGACCCGGCGGCAATCAGGGCGGAGCTGGCTCGTCTGGATGCTGTTCAGACGGAACGGCAGCAGATTATTGACTTGTGCAAAACATGGCATGACTTGGAGCCGGCTAATCCACTTCCCATCAGGCGCCTTGTCACCCTGTCGGATGGCGAGGAAAGGAGGTCATGGCTTGAACGGCTTTCTGCAACGGAACCCGCCAACCCCCGGCTCCACGTTGAAGTGGCGACTCTGTTGTTTCAAATGGGTGAAAGCCCCGACTTGGTGTTGGAACACCTCAAAAGAGCTAGGGAGATTGATGCCCTGCCCAGTCTTGATCGATACCGCCTCGACGAGGTTTCCAGAAAGATGTCCAGGCACCTGTGGGAGCGTCTCGCACCCACTGGGGCGAACTGATACACTCGCTTTATGGAAACCTGTTCTAAAGTGGCCATTGTGGGCCGTCCCAACGTGGGCAAGAGTTCCCTGTTCAACCTCATGATCAAGCGCAGGCTGTCGATCGTTGAAGACCAACATGGTGTCACGCGCGACAGGCTTGAAAGTCCCTGCAAACTAGCGGAAGGACATGACATCCGGCTGGTGGACACGGGAGGCATGGGGTTTTCGAGTGCGAAGGCGGATTATGGCACTCAGGTTGACAAGGCCCTGAAGGAGGCCGATGTGCTGGTGTTGGTGACGTCGGCTCGAGACGGTGTGACCGGAGACGACACCCGCATCGCCGCACGCTTGAGGAGACTGGGCAAGCCCGTGGTACTCTGTGTGAACAAGGCAGATACCGAGGGGTTGGCCTTGGATGTGGCGGAGTTTTACACCCTTGGTTTGGGCGAACCCATAGCCATGAGTGTGCACGAAAACAAGGGTGTGAGGGAGCTCAAGGAGATGCTCCAGTCAATGACGCGCAAGGTCAGCTCAGAAGCCACAGGCAAGTATCCACGCATTGTGCTGGTGGGCCGGCGGAACGCAGGCAAGAGCACTCTATTGAATTCCTTGGCAGGAGAGAATCGCGTGGTGGTATCGGACCGCCCGGGAACAACGAGGGATTTTGTGGAAGTGCTGGTTGAAAGGGGAGGGAAGCCCTTTGTGTGTGTGGACACGGCCGGGATCAAGCACAAGAATTTCGAAGATTCCGTGGAGTTCTTTTCCATGGCCCGAACTCAGAGGGCCATCCGAGAAAGTGAGGCGGCCATCCTCCTGATGGATGCCACCCAGAAGATCAGCTTGGTCGATAAGAAGCTTTGCGGTCTTCTCCAGAAGGAGAGCAAGCCGACCTTGGTGGTCGTGAACAAGTGGGATCTCGCCCCCAAGGGTCTCAAGACCGGGGAGTATCTGCGATACCTTGAAAGCCAGCTCAAAGGCTTGGCTTTTGCCCCCGTGGTGTTCATCAGCGCCCTCAAATCGGAGAGGACGAGGGCCATGATCAGGACCATGTTTGATCTGATTCGTCAGGGCCAGGCGCGCATCGGGACAGGGGAGCTGAACCGCCTCCTGCAACGGCTGATCGCCCAAAGAACGCCACCACGTCGTTCCGGGAGGCAGTTGAAGGTCAACTACGCCACTCAAATTGCCGTCAGCCCCCCGACCTTCGTGTTCAAAGTCAACGACCCCACATTGGCCACCAAGAGCTATCGGAGGTATGTGGAAAATGCCCTGAGGGAGGCTCTTGGGGCCCCTGAAATTCCCCTGAGGATGCTTTACAGGGGCAAACCGAGGGCTGACGAATCATAAACTGTCTCCAACAGGTGACATGGAGAGCTAAATGGCCTATTTTGAGCCTGAAAACGTGTTTTTTTGGGTATACGCCTTGCATATTGACCCAGGCAAGGAACATCAAGACAATAGGTGTCGTTCAAAGAAGGGGTCGAGTATGAGGAATGTCTTCATCATCACCGTAGCGCTCGTCGGTCTTACGGCCTGCAATTTCAATGCAGAGCACAACAAGATGCACCAGCAGCAGTTCGATGAAGGGTTGACGGAATTCCACGAGCTCTTTGACTACTTCTTCATGACGCCGAGGTAAGACACTTGTGATGAGCAGGTTGTCGTCAACCGGCCTCAAAGCCGGTTTTTTTATTGTCCTTATTCTCAGTCTGTGGTCCTTGAGCACCTTTGTCATGGCAGAGGGTTTTTTTGAGGACAAAGACGAGAGCCGTGCCCATTGGGTGCGCGTGGATCTTGTGGACGGTTCGATTGTTGAAGGCGCGGTCATGAAGGGCCTCCTTTATGAGAGGCCCAGCGCTATGGGTTTTATCGCCTGCCGTGAGAACGAGGAAGAAGCGGGCATCAGGCTCTGGTACAGCAAGGGCACGTTACCGTGGAGGTTTATTCCTGCCGCCCGCGTCAAAAAAATCTTCACTCTCAAGTCTTTTGACCAGGAGGAACTCCAGGCGCTCTCCGTACGATGGGAAGAGGCCAAAACCGCATCGATTCAGCAGTCTGCCGCAGATTCCTCCAAGGCCAAGGCCGAGCTCATGAAGAGAGAGCAGGCCTATCTTGAGCTGATTAGGCGCAAGGATCCACCTGTCTCGGCTGATGAAGTGAAGGATACGGGTCACATCATCAAGGGCGCCACCTTGGCTGTCACTTTGGATTCAACTGGCCATAACACGTTCGTGGTGGAAAATCCTGGAAGCCTTTCAGATCCTGACCTTCTTGCATATTTTTTGGGCTACCGACCTGAGGACAAGGGTCGATTGATTGCCTTGAAAAATAGCTCAGGTTCATTGGCTAAGTTCAGCGCCAAAGACAAACAATTTTTGGCTCTCTATGACCGTTGGCATAAGCTCTACGGGTCTGCCGATAGCAGCACGAAAGCCAGCGCCAAATAGGCGCTTGGATCCGACCCCATGGTGTCACACTGACGTTGAAGGCTTGATGACTGCAGGAATACTCCCAAAGGGGGGATACACTATTAATGATGGGTGATGAAATTCCCGATTCCCCGCCCCCCCAGGGTGAGGAACCAAAGGCAGACCATACGGAAACCCCTCCTGCCGAGGGGGAAGTGGACCCTTTGTCTCGATTGCTGGCTGAGATGGATGAACATGGAGGGGCTGACATGGCCCCAGTACTGACCCAATCCGTTCCTTCCATCCCGGTGGCCGAAGAGGCAGTTTCTCAGGAATTGGCATCCATCCTTTCAGAGCCTGAACCCTTGGTGAGTGATCAGGTTGCCGCTTCTTCGGGATCGTCGAAGGTCGACATGCTTGCGGCGTCGGAGGAATTGCAAAGAATCCTTCGTTTGAAGGTCCCCTTTCAGGTCATGTTGGCTGAAAAACGGGAACGATTCTCGGACGTCATTGCTTTTCAAATTGGGACCCTGATTGAATTCAGCAAACTCAGTGATGAGTTACTCGAAGTTCAGGTCAACGAACAGCCCATTGGCTATGGGGAAGTTGTGAAAGTCCAAGAGAAATTCGGGGTTCGTATCAAATCCATGGCCGACACCTCCACCAGGATCCGTAGCCTCGCCAAATAGGCGCTCCCGTGCGATAGAATGGGGGGCGTATGAAGCGGATGCTATTTACTGCATGGATCGTATCGTCCTGCCTGGGGAGTGGGGGCCCACCGCCCGTGATCATCGAGAAGCCCTCCCCGCCTGAACCGCTATGGGCTGCCTTGGCCCGAATGGGCGAGGATGCAGTGGATCCTGTCTTGGCTAAGGGAGAGGGTTTGGAGGTCCGTAGAAGCCGCCTGTTGGAAGCCGTCTTGAATCTACACGGTCGCGAATGCTTGCAGGATCTCGTTCGTTCCGAGGCCGGATTGCAAAGGATGAAAAGGGAAAACATCATTGTCGGTTCAGAAGCTGTGGAGCAAAGGGCCCGTCAAATCCTGGCGGAGACAGGTTCCACCATGACGGAGTATCTGACCTCCAGGGCTATCGATAAGGCCATTTGGGTCAATGAAATCACCCTGGCTCTCGGTTTCGAGGAGCTCTGTCGCCGAGAAATGTACCAGCGAGGCGCTGCCCTCGTGCAGGCCAGGACGTTTCCCACCGAACAGGAGGCCAGGGCGGATGGAGCCTTGGCTGGTGCTGAAAGTTCATGGGTCTCAGACTTCATGCTGCCTGATGAGGCTGTCAGAAAAGCGATTTTTGTTCCAGATACCCCGACCAGTGTTGTCCGGGTTGCCGACGGCTATTTAGCCCTCCAAATCGTTAAGAGATCCGCCACCACTGCCGACCTCGTCAATTACCGGCCCTCCAAGAGGGCCCTAGAGCTCTATCTCGACCAGTTGGCCAAAGAGCGTCAGGTGCAATATCTCTGGGACAGGGCGTATCATGAGCTTGATAAGATCCACCCGGTCAGTTCGACATCCGATGCCACTTCCGTGATCAAGGAGAAATGATGGGAACCCGCAACCTTCTCCCCTACTTTTTTGCTGCTCTTCTCATGATGGCCCCTTGGATCCATGGCGGAGAAGTCAAACTCTCTGAGGCCCTGGCTTCAGCCAATGCCTCCGATCGCCAGGCGGGTTTGCGTTCCCTGTTGGATCTGCCTCCGGATGCACCGATGGATGTCCCGGCCACGGCAATCCGGAGCTGTCTTTACGACGAGCATGTTGCCGTCAGATTGGCGGCCATTTCCGTGCTGATCCATAGAAAGATCACTGAGCACAACAAGGACCTGATGGTGTTGTTGGTGAGGGGTGTCACATCGGTTCGTGCGGCCTGTGCCCATGCCCTTGGGCGCTTGGGAAGCAAGGAGACTTGCACAGTGGAGCTCTGGCGTTCCCTGGAAGATCCCGACGAATCAGTCCGACGCGAGGCGGTGGCATCCATTGATCTCTTGCATGGCACCAAGATGGGATTCATGTGGGATCAAGACCCTCGCGAGTATAGGCGTAAGGCACAAGAGGCCCTCCGCGATCATCTCCAGATTCCCGCCGATCAGGCCCCATCCCATGCCAAGAAGGGTTCCTGAAGGCCATGCCCGAGTTCCTGACTGACGACCAGAAGATGATCCAGTCGATGGTTCGGGAGTTCGCTTCCGACCGCGTCAAATCAGGAGCTCGCGAGAGAGATAGAACAAAGGCCTTCCCTCACGACCTGATCAAGGAAATGGCCGAACTGGGTATCCTTGGCATCGCGATCCCTGAGGAATGGGGGGGGGCGGGTGCCGATACATTGAGCTACATCATGGCTGTCGAGGAGTTGGCCAGACAATGCGGAAGCACCTCCATCACCTTGGCCGCCCATTTTTCGTTATGCACATACCCTCTGTACGCCTTTGGTTCCGATGAACAAAAGAAGAAATACCTCACTCCATTAGCCAAAGGTGAATGGCTAGGGTGTTATGGATTGACGGAGCCAGGTGCGGGCTCTGATGCCGGCAGCACTCGCACGACGGCTGTTCGCAAAGGGGATGCCTATATCCTCAATGGTTCTAAGCGATTCATCACCAATGGCTCATATGCGCGAATCATGATTGCCACTGCTCGCACTGACCCAGAACAAAAGGGCGCCAAGGGTGTGTCTGCCTTCATCATCGATACCCAATCAAAGGGCTACAGGGTCCTCAAACAAGAGGACAAATTGGGGTTGAGGGCCAGCGATACGGCAGAGATCGTTTTTGAAGATTTGGAGGTTCCAGCAGGGAACCTCCTCGGGGACCTGAATACGGGGTTTTCCCGCTTCATGAAGACATTGGAGGGTGGCCGGATTTCCATCGGTGCCCTTGGACTCGGATTGGGCCAAGGTGCACTCGATCGAGCCATTCCCTACGTCAAAGAACGCCAGGCCTTTGGGAAGCCCATCGGTGCTTTCCAAGCTGTTGGATTCAAAATTGCCAACATGGCCATGGAATTGGAGGCCGCGCGGAGTTTGGTGTACCGGGCGGCAAGAGCCAAGGATGCCGGGATCGAATTTGGCCATATTGCCAGCATGGCCAAGTTATATTCCAGCGAAGCGGGCGTTCGCGCCGCCCATGAGGCCATTCAATGCCTTGGGGGGTATGGCTACATGGAGGAATACGAGGTGGAACGATTCGCCCGAGACGTGAAATTGTGTGAAATCGGTGAAGGAACCAGCGAAATTCAGCGAATGATCCTGGCTCGACACCATCTGGGAAGATTGTCCTAACTTATATTGACGATTGACATTGATTTTAGTTAAACTCCTTCTGTGTAGGGATTTGCGTCAATTCAATTTTCAAGGCCATTCATGATTACAAAAAAAGAGATCGTCAAGAAAATCTCCGAAGAGACGCACCTGACCCAGGTGGACACCAAGATTGTTGTCCAAAAGACCTTGGATGCCATCGTTCAAAGTTTGGTGGAAACCGGCCGCATTGAGCTACGCAATTTTGGCGTCTTTGAAGTCAAGAGAAGGGAGCCGAGGAAGGCTCGAAATCCCCGTACGGGCAAAGAAGTCCAGGTGGCTGCCAAGCATGTGGTGACCTTCAAACCCGGTAAGGTCATGCAGGATGTGGTGGCGAATGCTGATTATTCCAACGTCAATTTGGACAGCTCTCCCAGCACAGACGAGTCGGATGGAGATGACCAGGAGCTTGGATCCTGAATCCGACTTCTGCGGCTTTGTGGCACCCCTACACTCCCCTGGCTGATGAGCGCGACAATCCCCCGCTTGAGATTGTGGCTGATGAGGGGCTTCACCTCATCACATCAACAGGCAGGAAAATTGTCGACGGCAACAGTTCCTGGTGGTGTGCTGTCCATGGGCACCGACCCCAGAGAATCATGGAGGCTCTTCACAACCAACTAGACACATTAGGCCATGTCTCACTGGCAGGATTGACGCACGAACCGGCGACCACTCTTTCTCGGGAACTTTTGGCGGCCGCTCCATCGGGTTTTTCAAAGGTGTTCCTGACAGACAACGGTTCCACAGCTGTGGAAACAGCCATCAAGATGGTCTGGCAGTCCTGGAGGGTACGCGGGGAGCAGAGACGCCTGATTGTGAGTTTTGAAGGGGCCTATCATGGCGACACATTGGGATGCATGATGGCCGGTTTCAGTGAGGGTTTTCATGCCCCGTTTGCCGATTTGATTCCTGCGGCAGTCAGGCTTCCTTCGCCAGATCAAGGCCCTGTGTGCATTCAGGCGCTCAAGAGTTTTCTAGACGATAGGGGTCAGGATGTGGCCATGGTCCTTCTCGAACCCCTTCTGCAGGCTGCGGGAGGCATGAGGGTTCATTCGCCCCAGACATTAAGAGACATCAGCTCCCTATGTCAGCAGCACAACATCCCTTTGATCGCTGATGAAGTGGCCACAGGTTTTGGGCGCACAGGCACACTTTGGGCGGTCGATCAGGCCGGGATTGCCCCCGATATTCTTTGCCTTTCCAAGGCCCTGACAGGCGGTATCCTTCCCTTGGGGGCTACGCTCGTCTCATCATCAATCGCTGCTGATTTTGCTTACGGAACATTTTTCCATGGGCACACTTTTGCCGGCAACCCCCTAGCGGTTCGAGCGGCCATCGAGAGCCTGAGAATGTGCCTGGAGCCCGATTTCCTTCCTAAGGTCAAGGCCCTGTGCCAGGCCATGGGTGAGGGTCTCAGGGCCTTTGAATCCATGAGCTCCGTCAAGGTGCGGCAATGCGGGGCTGTTGGTATTGTCGAAACCCATCGATCAGGAAACAGGCCGCTGATGACGTATTACCACAGGATGCTTGAAGAGGGGTATTATCTCAGACCCTTGGGGTCCCTGGCCTACTTCTGGCCTCCCCTCACCATGAAACCCGATGAATGTGCGACAATGCTGGCCATCTCTAGGAGGGTCCTCGGGGACATAGCATGAAGATGTCGGGTATGTGGACAGAATTTGAGAATTGGGCCTGGGTCTCTGGTGACGTGATTTCGGTACCCAAGCGATTCCTGCTGAAGGTGCTGAGGGTCAGTTTATTGGTGGTGCGTTGCGTGGTTCGCGAGAAGCCCATGTTGCGGTCCGCCGCGTTGACCTACACCACGACACTTTCCATTGTTCCCCTGCTTGCGATGGTGTTCGGCATCCTCAGTTATGTTAATGTCACGGGCAAGTACCGTCAGCAGATTCTCGACAAATTGGCCACCTTCATGACATCCGATGCGGCGGCCCAAATTCAGGGCATCATTGAGCAGGGCGTCAACAACATCAATGGAGGGGGGCTGGCCGGGGTGTCCTTGGTCCTGGTACTTTTCGGCGCCATGACGCTCATCACCAATATTGAACAGGCCTTCAACCATATCTGGGGTATCGAGAAGATGAGGCCACTCAAACAGCGCTTCATGAGTTACCTCACCATCTTGGTGACGGGTCCTTTAGCCATCATCATTCTTCTCACGGTCCTGAGTGTGAAAAACATTGAATTCCTTCGATCGCTTCCCTTACTCGGACCGCTGATTGAAAGTTCGGTAGCGGCTGTCATTCCCCTGTGCGTGGCCAGCACTTTTTTTTCGCTCCTGTATTATGTGATGCCTAATGTGCAGGTGAGGATCCCGGCGGCTTTTGCCGGAGGGCTGGTATCGGGCATGTTGTTTGAGGGCAACCAGGTCATCCTGGGGTTGTTCCTGTCGAAGTTCAAGACATTCAATACCATCTATGGATCACTGGCCAGTATCCCGATTTTTCTCTTCAGTGTCTTTGTGGCCTGGTTGATCATTCTGTTGGGGGCCCAGATCGCCTACGCTTGGCAGAACGTTGAAGGGTACAGGCGGGAATACCTCAATCCCGAGACGACATCCGGCTTTCATGATGCCTGCGGAGTTCGCTTGATGCTTCGGATGGCCCGCGACTTTATAGATGGTGGCAGGCCCCTGGACTATGAAAAGATGGCCGAGGAATGGGAATGGCCGAATAGGGTCCTCAGAAATGTCCTCGACAGGCTCGCCTTGTGTGGCCTTGTGATCAAGATTGGCGAGCGAAGTACGGAATATGTTCCAGGCAAGCCTTTGAGCCAGATCACCCTTCGGCAGGTTCTTGAAGCTCTCAGACATGGTCCGAGAGGGCCAGTCATGGTGGTGAAGGGAGCCGACAAGGATCGCGTCAACAGTGCCCTCAAGGATCTCGCCGCCTCCGAAGGAGGGAGCCGGATGGACCAGTCACTTGAAAGAATCGTTCAGGGAGGTTGACATGAGTCGCGGAAAACTTCTTCAGGGTATTCCCGTTGCCAGTAAGATCCTGATGGAAGCCAAGGCCCTGGTTGAAAAACTCAAGTCGGAACGAGGTGTGACGCCCTGCCTGGCCACGATCCTTGTCGGTGATGATCCGGCGAGTGCCACCTACGTGAGTATGAAGGGGAAGCGTTGTGAGAGTGTGGGGGCTAAACCCCTCGCGATCCACCTGCCATCGAGCACCACCACTCAGCAGCTCTTGGCCAAGATTGATGAACTCAACAACGACAAGAGTGTCCATGGCATTCTTCTCCAGCATCCCGTCCCACCCCAAATTGATGAACGCTTGTGCATGGATCGGATCAGCATCGCTAAGGATGTTGATGGGGTCACGTCCCACAGTTTTGGGAGGTTCACATTCGGCATCCAAGGCGCCTGGGGATGTGCGACGCCTTATGGGATCATGCGCATCCTCGATTTCTACAAGGTGAAAACCTCTGGGTGTCATGCCGTTGTTGTGGGGAGAAGCACTATCCTCGGCAAGCCCATGGCGATGATGCTCTTGGGTGCCGACGCCACGGTCACGGTGTGCCATTCCAAAACAAAAGACTTGGCCGAACATGTGAAAAGGGCAGATATTGTTGTAGCGGCAGTCGGCAAACCACGATTCATCAAGGGTGAATGGATCAAGCAAGGCGCTGTGGTTGTGGATGCCGGTTACAACGAGGGAAATGTTGGTGATGTCGATTTTGATGCCGCGCTTTCGGTCAGCTCCATGATCACCCCGGTTCCTGGTGGTGTCGGTCCTGTGACCATTGCCACCTTGATCGATCAGGGAGTGAGGGCGGCCGATTTTCAGTCTTCCCTTGCAACAGCCAAACGCTAGATCTTCATTCAAGATCCTATGTGTTTTAGCCTCCCTGGCTCTTTTGGAGGGGGGGGTAAGGGTTCTCTGGGGTAGCCCTCCCCTAAAGTTGGAACCTCAACTGAGGCTTCAATTCCATGAGAGTTTCGCCCTTTTCCTCCCTCGGAATTTCCGAGGCTATTCACTGGAGGCCTCTGTTTCCACCGGTTCCGATGGATTCCGGGAGGATCCACATCATAGGCCGGACTTTGGAGACGAAATTGTGGCCCTGGGGGATTCCATGCTTTTTGGCCAGGGGGTCGAAGATGGTCAGACATTTTCTAGCATGTTGAACAGTCGGGGAAACCCCTACAGAAACCTTGGTGTCCCGGGTTTCGATGTTTGGCAAGAGTCCCGACTCCTCGACGACCTTTTGGTTCAAGGAAGTCCTAAGGCCGTCCATTTGCACCTCTTTGCCAATGATGGGGTTCCTTCTCCCCGCCCCAGGCAGATCTCTCCCAAAGCCGGTACCCAGGGTCCCGATCGTTGGGGCTGGGTTCGTCATAGTGCTTTCCTAACAGCCGTAGGGAAACAATGGCAATCCTTGAGAGACCCCCATCATCCATTGCGTAGGTCTGTCAGACAATTGGACCCGCCGGGAATGGATTCGTGGGAAGACAACCTGAAAGCATTGGCAAGTGAGGTCCATTCCATGAAAAACCGATGCCAGCAAAGGGGGATTCCTTTTGCGGTTTTCATTCACCCTGTCCCTTTCCAGACCCCCGGTCCGGATCGCTATCAGTCCCTTTTGGTGCCGGCGTTTCATCAAAATGTCGTGGCCTACCATGACCTGAGGCCCATCTTTACCCGTGAAGATTGGATTCCTTATGACGGACACTACAACCCGTCAGGTCATGTGAAAGTGGCCCACTACATCGGGCGCCTGTTTCAGTCGCGCAGTCGAAGGGAATAAACACTGCCATCCCTGTTGGCAAGGAACAGGCGGTTGTTTTCCGTCTTGCTGTCCACATCGTGGTGGATGAACAGTTCGGTGTTGCCCAGCGGGATGGTGCGTGTGACTTTTCCTGTGTTGCGCTCAACCATGACAAGCTCCTGGTCTTTGAGCAGCATGAAATGGGTGCGGGTGCGGAAGAGGTAGGAATAAAGACCCTCAAGGGTCCAATTGATCCCCAATTCCCATCGGCGTGTCACATGGACCCTATCCGAGGCATCGAATTTCTCGCGCTTTTTCTCGACGATGTCCTTCACCTTGATGTGGTAGAAGTTGCCGTAGGGATGGATGGGTGATCCTTTGCTCTGGACCAGGATATCCATGTCATTGTCGACATTGATGATGGCTTCGCCTTCAGAATCCTTGGCTATGTTGAGGTGGCCCACAACCCAAGGAGCCCTCACCAGAGGGCTGTCCAGGGCAATCTTTCCAAGAAGGCTGGCGCTCACCCGTTCCATGCAATAGAGGTAGTGATCCTCACATGCGGCGAACACGAAATTGTCGTGGATCAACAGGTCGGCAGAGACGGGCCCCGTGCTGAAGGTGGAAGGAAATTGCCAGATATCGGTTCCGGTGCTGAAGGAAAGGCCGTTGATTCTGCCACTCGCGGTTGCGACCATCAGAGTCGAATCATCTTTGTCGCCGGTGCTTGCCGGTGTTCCCGTCAACCGACCGCCCAGAGCGCGCTTCCAGCAGACAACCTTGGGCTTGATGCGCTTGGATGACTTTCCCGTTTCCTTGGTTTGCATGGTCAGAATGAAGTTTTTTTCTTCGCATCCCACGGAAACAAAATAATCATTGGCGTGGGGAGGAGTGCTTGCGGTGTAAGGTAAGAGGTACTTCCAGCTGAGTACTCCCAGTTCCCGCCCGGAAGGAGTCCGCGTGACATCAATAGCATAAAGCTGGTTCTTGGACATGAAGTAGATAAAACGGTCCTTGCTGATGGGGCTTTCCATCAGTGTGGGGTGAAAATCAATGGCATTTGAAAGCTGAATGACCCACTTGTAATGGCCGCTATGTCTGTCCATGGCATGCAACTGATGGTCTTTGGTTTCAAGAAGGACGGTGTCACCGAGCATGAAGAGAGACCTGATCTCCTTGCTTTGCATCAGTTTGGCGCTCCAATCGAGCTCGAAGCCTGATTCCCTCATTTTGTTCGGGTGCAGGAGACTTGTGGTGTCCTCGATCAAGGTCGAAGTGCCAGGTTCATGGAAATCCACACTTCCCTCGCTGGCATAACGGTGGGCATCAGAAGAGGGGTCACGGGGTGACATGTCGTCGTCCGAACAGCCGGCCAACGCCAAGGTGGCAAAAAGAGTGAGTGCTGACCAACGCGTGTTTTTCATCGTGATTGGGTTCCTAAACTCTTGCCTGCAAAGGATTTGATATCTTGACTGGGTGTAGCTAGACTGTCAAGAAGACCAAGAACACGTGACAACCACCTGGTATTGCATTCCTTGCGACTTGAATGTCATTGTGGGAAGTGAATGTCCCAAATGTGGTTGTGTTGACCGGAGGGCTAAAACTGTCGTTGCCGGTGAAACGTCACCCGATCTCGTCGATTTCGGGGGTCAATTTCTATTGGCCGGCACACAGGTTGGGGGGTACAAGATCATCCGTCCTGTGGGGAGGGGTGGAATGGGGGTGGTCTATGAGGCCCGGCAGCTTTCCTTGAATCGTTCGGTGGCCCTCAAGACGCTTGACGCCGCGTTAAGTCAGGACGCCAATTTCCTTGAAAGATTCGACAAGGAAGTCCAGGCCTTGGTTGCCTTGAACCATCCCAACATCACGGCCATCATTGACCGCGGCCGTGAAGGCACTTTTTACTACTTCGTGATGGAATATGTCGAGGGTGTCAGCCTGCGTCATATGATTGCCAATGGGCCCCTGTCGCCTGACAACGCGATCCAGCTTGTCGACCAACTCTGCCAGGCCTTGTCATTCGCCCACTCTCGGGATGTGCTTCACAGGGACATCAAGCCTGAGAACATCATGGTGACCAAGGAAGGTGCATTGAAAGTGCTGGATTTTGGCCTGGCCAAATTCAAGGACGATGACCATCGGGGCTCAAGGATCACGGGTGCCAAGACAGTCCTGGGAACCTATGACTATATGGCTCCCGAACAACGACGCAGTGGCGACACCGACCAACGGTCAGACATTTACTCCCTGGGCGTGGTCTTCTATGAGATGCTGACAGGAGAGCTTCCCGTAGGGCGCTTTGACCTACCGAGCCTGAGGATCAAAGGGGTCCATCGGGCCATCGATACGGTGGTCGCCAAGACTCTCGACAGCGATCCAAAACGGCGTTACGAAAAGGCCTCGCTCATCATCCAGGACATCCGGCGCATCCGGAGCCGACTTGTCTCGGCGGATACCCAGGAAGTCGACCTCGATCCACAGTTGCCCCCCGTGCAGAGTGTCCTGGGTTTCATTTGTGCTGTCCTTGGGGTGCTTGTGACCGGGATTCTTTGGTTCTTTCTTCCGATCGGCA
>JBFWNO010000056.1:0-17418 GCA_050251015.1 Planctomycetota bacterium | reverse complement strand
ACAAACAAGAAGTAGTTATGAATCCTGAAAATTTCACATTGCCGGTTTACAACATGAAGGGCAAAGAGGTTGGCTCGGTGAATGTCACCGCCGACGACTTTGGCGGTTTGGTTCGTTCAAGACTCATTAAGGATGTTGTAGTCCTGCAAGCCAGGAACAGGCGTCAAGGCAATGCCAACACCAAGACGCGCCGTGAGATCATCACTTCAGGCAAAAAGCCTTGGAAGCAGAAGGGTACGGGACGTGCCCGCTCAGGGAAGAGGAGCTCCAATATCTGGCGCAAGGGCTACAAGGCCATGGGACCCAAGACCATGGATTACTACCGCGAGATCCCGCTTGGCATGAAGCGTTTGGCACTGGCTTCCGCTGTCCTGGGAAAAATCAAGGACAAGGAAATCAAGTTGTTGGATGAATTCAAATTTGAAAAAGCTTCATCGCGTTCAGCTGCCGGGCTCCTCAAAGCGCTCGACATGAACCATGGAGTTCTCCTTGCCAATCATCAGGATGATGACAAGGCCTGGAAGTCATTCCGCAATCTTTGCGCCGAGCGAGGACTTCTGTTCATGAAGGGTACGGATCTCAATGCCCTCGACATCCTTTCAAAGAAGGGTCTTCTGATCACGCGCCAAGCCTTCGAGGACATGGTCCAGAGAGTGAGGCCGTCATGACAGCTCACCGCCACCTTAAGCCACACCAAGTTATCAGTGCGCCTCTTTTGACAGAGAAGTATGCGCCGGTTGTTGTGGCGGGTTGCCAGAAAGTCTCTTTCAATGTTGCTGATTGGGCCAATAAGGTCCAGATCAAGGCTGCCATTGAACAACTTTACGAGTCCAAGAAGATCAAGGTCCAGTCCGTGAACACCTCCAGGGCTCGTGGTCGTGCCCGTAGGACGGTGAAGGGGTGGACAGCCGCCAAGGAATGGAAGAGGGCTATTGTGACCCTCAAGCCTGGATCGACGTTGGATTTGGTGTAAGGGGTTATTGTCATGGGACTTCGTCATATCAAGCCAACAACACCGGGTCAGCGCGGGATGGTTCTGCCCGACTTTGCAGAAATCACCAAGAAGACCCCTGAAAAGAGCCTGTTGGCACCCAGGAAGCGTTCCGGTGGAAGAAACCATATTGGAGACACCACATCCCGTTTTAGGGGGGGTGGCCACAAGAAGATGTATCGCGTCATCGACTTCAAGAGGCAGAAGGATGGCATGATGGCCACGGTTGCGGCGATTGAATATGACCCCAACCGCAGTTGCCGCATTGCTCTTCTTCATTATCTTGATGGATCGAAGTCGTACATCCTTTGCGCCGAGGGCATGAAGGTCGGTGACAAGGTGACCAGTGGTGACAAGTGTGAGCAGTTGACGGGCAATTCCATGTGCCTGTCGAATATTGCCCTTGGAACTCCGGTTCACAATGTTGAATTGCAGCGTGGGCGTGGCGGCCAGTTGGCTCGTTCCGCCGGGTCAGCGGCTGTCGTGCAGGCTAAGGAGGGCGTTTTTGCCTACCTCCTGCTTTCCAGTGGCGAGATCCGCAAGGTCAATATGGAGTGCCGTGCCACAATAGGAAGGGTGGGACATAGTGAACACTCGCAAATTGTCCATGGCAAAGCAGGGCGTCGTCGTTGGCTTGGTCGCAAGCCGCATTCGCGTGGTTCGGCCATGAATCCACATGATCACCCCATGGGTGGTGGTGAAGGACGTCGTTCAGGAGGTCGCGACCCTCAATCGCCTACGGGTGTTCTCGCCAAAGGTGGAAAGACCCGCAGCCCGCGCAAGGTGTCCGGACGCTTCATTGTCAGGCGTAGAAAGGGCAAGAAGTAAATGAGCCGTTCACTCAAAAAGGGTCCCTATGTTGACGCCAAGCTTCTTAAGAAAGTGACGAAGGCCAAGGAAGCGGATGACAGGAAACCCATCAAGACATGGGCTCGTGAAAGCACTATTCACCCGGATTTTGTCACGATGAAATTCAATGTCCACAATGGCAACAAGTTCATTGAAGTGTTTGTCACCGAGGACATGGTGGGGCACAAGCTGGGTGAATTTGCCGCCACAAGGACGTTCCGCGGTCACACGGGAGTGAAAGCTAGCGAAACGCCAGGGGAGGCTGCTAAATCATGAGTGGTGAGTATGTGGCCCGATACCGTTATGCCAAAGTTTCTCCTCGCAAGGCGAGACTTGTCATCGACAAGATCAGGGGTTGTGGCGTGGGCCAGGCTGACGATATCCTCCGTTTTTCGGACAGGCGTGCTGCTGTCATGATCCGCAAAGCGTTGGCTTCGGCTGTGGCCAATGCTGAAAAGCAGGGCGATGTCGACAGAAAATCACTCAAGGTGACTCGTTGTTTCATCGACTGTGCCCCTGTCCGCAAGGGTTGGATTCCCAGGTCGCGCGGGATGGCTACGCCGCTGATTTTTCGCAGCAGCCACATCACAATATATGTTGGGGAGGGGAACTAGACCGTGGGACAAAAGATCAGGCCGAATGGTATACGTGTTGGAATCACCAGGAACTGGAACAGCCGCTGGTATGCTTCCAGGAAGGAATTCCCCGTGTTCCTCGTCCAGGATTACAGGATCCGTCAGTTCTTGAAGGCAGAATACGGTTTTGCCGGTATCAGCCATATTGAAATTGAGCGGACGCGCGAAACGGTCAGGGTGATCATTCACAGCGCCAGACCTGGTGTCATCATTGGCCGCAAGGGTGTCGAGCTGGAGAAGTTGCGCGACAGGCTCAAGGGATTCATTGCCGGCGAGTACACAGTGGATATCAAGGAAATTGCCAAGCCAGAGATGGACTCCCAACTTGTTGCTGAAAGCATCGGCGAGCAGTTGGCGAAGAGGGCTGCCTACAGACGCGTGATGAAGAAGTCGATCCAGATGGCTCGTCAGTGCGGTGCTGAAGGCATCAAAATCATCGTGTCGGGCCGTTTGGGCGGTTCGGATATCGCCAGGGTTCAAAAATTCCATGAGGGATCCATCCCGCTTTCCACGTTGAAAGCCAATATTGATTATGGATTTGCCGAATCGAGGACATCCTTCGGGATCATCGGCGTAAAAGTTTGGATCTATAAGGGGCTCGTCGATCGCAAGGAGGCCGTGTATGGCATTACAGCCAAGCCGCGTTAAGTGGCGCAAGCCCCAGAAGGGCGTCATTCGTGGTCATGCGACCCGCGGCAACAAAGTCAGCTTCGGGGACTATGGACTTCAGGCCCTTGAAGCCTCAAGAATCACGGAACGCCAAATTGAGGCTTGCCGTGTGGCCACACAGCGCATCATTCCCACTTCGGGAAAGATGTACATCCGCATTTTCCCCCACAGGTCATGGTCGGCGATCCCTCTTGAAACTCGAATGGGCAAGGGTAAGGGAGAACCGGAATACTTTGCTGCTGTGGTCAGGCCCGGCACCATGCTGTTTGAGCTCGGAAATGTTCCATTCGAATTGGCCAAACAGGCCTTCGCAAGGGCAGCGCAAAAACTTCCGATCCGTTGCCGACTTGTGACAAGGCGGGAGTTCTAAGATGACACCTAAGGAAATCAGGAATCTTGACGTGCCGCAGATTGACGAGCAGATCGTCAAGATGCAGTCCAAGGTTTTCGAACTCAGGCATCAAGTGGCCACGAGCCAGGTTGAGGACCTCAGCCAGATGCAGAAGTTGCGGCGTGACATTGCAAGGTTGCATACCATCCGTCGTGAAAAATCCACGAAGGGGGCGACAAAGTGACAACCGAACGCAAGCCAAGAAGGATCATGCAGGGTTTGGTGACCAGTGACGCCATGGAGAAGACCATTGTTGTCACGGTAACCTCGCTTGTGATGCACCCCGTTGTTAAGAAGTATGTGAAGCAGCACACAAAGCTCAAGGCCCATGACGAGGATAGCAAGGCGAAAGCCGGAGACATTGTGGAAGTCATGGAGTGCAGGCCCTATTCAAAGACGAAGCACTGGAGGATTGTGCGCGTCGTGGAGTCCACATCATGATCCAGATGCAGACAAGGTTGAAGGTTGCCGACAACACAGGTGCCAAAGAGGTGATGTGCATCAAGGTCTTGGGTTCGACAGGTCGACGCACTGCCAACATTGGCGACATTGTTGTATGTTCTGTCAAGAAGGCTGTTCCAAGGGGCCTGGTGAAACAAAAGGAAGTTGTGCGTTGCGTCATAGTGCGCACGCGCAAAGGAGTTGTGCGTTCCGACGGATCAAAAGTCGCATTTGATTCCAATGCCCTTGTCATCATTGACGCTGACGGAAATCCCAGGGGCACTCGTATATTTGGCGCTGTAGCCAGGGAGCTCCGTGAAAAGGGCTACATGAAGATCATTTCGCTGGCTGCGGAGGTTGTTTGACATGCATGTGAAAAAGGGTGACAAAGTTGTTGTGATCAGCGGCTCGTTCAAATCCACGACACCGCATGAAGTGATCGATGTCAACAGGGCGGCGAGCACCGTTACGTTGAAAGACGTGAATGTGAGGCTCAAGAACCTCAAGCGCACGAAGGATGCTCCAAAAGGCGGGCAGATTCGCAAGGAGTTCCCCATCCACGCTTCAAAGGTCCAGCTTTGGGATGCCGAATCAAAGAATGGTTCAAGGGTAAGGATGCAGAGCAAGGGCCGTTCCAAGGTGAGGGTCTTTGTGAAAAGCGGAAAGACGGTGGGCTAATGGCTTTGCCAAGATTGCAAGAAAAGTACCGCACGCAAATCAAGAAAGAGTTGTGCGAGAAAAACGGTTACAAGAACATCATGCAGGTTCCGACCTTCACCAAGGTCGTGGTGAACATGGGTGTGGGTGCTGTACTCAAGAATGAAAAGGAACTGCAGGAAGCCATTCAGGATTTGACCTTGGTCACAGGTCAAAAACCTCAAACAACAAGGGCCCGCAAAAGCATTGCGACTTGGCGTTTGCGTGAAGGGCAGCCCATCGGTGCGAGAGTCACACTGCGTGGCGCACGTATGTGGGAGTTTATTGACAGGCTCGTCAGTCTTGCTATTCCCCGCATCAAGGATTTCCGTGGAATGAGCCTCAAGTCTTTCGACGGCAAGGGAAATTACTCATTGGGCATCCAGGAAAAAGCAATTTTCCCGGAAATCCGCCAAGACAAGATGGAATTCCGCCAGGGCATGGATATCACGTTTGTGACTTCGGCTGTTAGTGATGATGAGGCCCTCATGCTGATGAAGGCCTTGGGCTTTCCCTTCAGGAAGAACTAGGAGATCCATGGCCAAGACATCTTTGAGGGTCAAGCAAAAGAGGGTGCCAAAGTACAAGACGCGTGCGTACAACCGTTGCGAACTGTGCGGCAGGGCCCGTGCCTATTACAGAAGGTTTGGGATATGCCGTATCTGCTTCAGGGAGCTCGCCAGCCAAGGCAGCATCCCCGGAGTGAAGAAGGCTTCGTGGTGACGGAGGTAATGAGCTCATGATGACGGACACAATTGCAGACATGATCACGCGCATACGCAATTCGAACAGGATTGGTCGGCGTGAAGTGAGCATGAGGTCCTCAAAGATGAGGGTGGCCATTGCCAAGGTCCTCAAAAGTGAAGGTTACCTTACGGATTTCGATGTCGTGGCAGGAAAGCCCAGTTCCACGTTGCGCATGACACTGAACATTTCGAAGAATGGCGAGGCGGCCATCAATGAAATCCGCCGTGCCTCGAAGCCTGGAAGACGGCTTTATAAGGCTGCGGATGCCATCAAGCCTGTGCGCAATGGCATGGGTATCGCCGTGATTTCCACATCGCGCGGGGTTCTCAGCGATAAAGAAGCAAAAAAATTGAATGTCGGCGGCGAAGTTCTTTTCACAGTTGAATAGTCAAAGAGGGCACCATGTCACTGATCGGTAAAAAAACCATTCCACTTCCCAAGGGCGTTGAAGTCAACGTTGCGGGTGATGTTGTGAATGTCAAAGGGCCCAAAGGGGCAATCTCACAAAAGATTGTCCATAACGTGAAGGTGACTGTGGCTGCCGGAGCTGTGAATGTGACATGCGACGACTCTAATGAAAACAAGAAGTTTCATGGTCTATACAGGGCCCTGATCAACAACCATGTCAAAGGCGTGTCAGAGGGGTTCAAGAAGACACTTCAGATCAATGGAGTCGGATTCAAGTTTCAAGTCGCTGGTCCTAAGCTGACACTGAATATCGGCTATTGCCATCCTGTCGAGCTTGCTGTCCCCAAGGGTGTCAGCCTTGTGCAGCCAGACCCAACGACACTTGAGATTTCAGGTGTCGACAAGCAGTTGGTTGGTGAGTTTGCGTCAAAAATTAGGTCGCTGAAGCCGCCAGAGCCATACAAGGGTAAGGGCATCAAGTACAGCGATGAAGTCATCAAGCGCAAGGCTGGCAAGGCGACGGTTTGAGGAGCATGTTGAGATGAAGAAGACACCCAAGCTACTGAAACACAAGAGGCGCCTGAGGCGGAAGCTTCATTCAAGGAAAACCTTGAGGGGTAATGCTGAAAAGCCCCGTATGAGTGTGTCACGTTCTCTGGACAATATGTTCGTCCAGTTCATCGATGATGAAGCCGGAAAGACTCTGCTGGGTCTTGGCACTTTGAGTAAGACCTTCAGGGAAGGTTACAAGGGAAACAGTGGCAACATGGTTGCTGCCTCAGCATTGGGTGAACGCTTGGCCGGCATGGCCAAGGGCGTTGGGATCAACTCCATCGTGTTTGACCGCAATGGCTTGCGTTTTCATGGCCGAGTCAAGGCACTCGCGGAGGCCCTGCGTAAGGGCGGAATCAAATTTTAGGAGGCTGTGTGAATTCAATTCCTGATACTCCCGATATGAAACTTGAAGAGATTGCCGTCAAGGTCAATCGTTGCGCTACAGTAGTCAAGGGAGGTAAGCGTTTCAGCTTCAGTGCCCTTGTGGCTGTCGGCAATCGTGACGGGATTGTTGGTTGGGGGTTTGGTAAAGCCAACGAAGTTCCGCAAGCCGTTGACAAGGCCATCAAAGATGCGCGTCGTCGTTTGATCAGAATTCCTCTGACCAATGGGACGATTCCTTACGGTGTTGAAGGCAAGTGGGGAAGCTCACGGGTGATCATGCTTCCCGCAGCTCCTGGAACAGGTATCATCGCAGGTGCCAGTGTGAGGTCTATCTTGGAATTGGCTGGCGTGCACAACGTCCTCACCAAGGCCCATGGCAGTACAACTTCGCTCAACCTGGTGAAGGCCACTTTCGAGGGCCTCAGATCACTCAAAAGCATCAGGGAAATCGAAAGAATCCGGGGAGTCCGGATTCTGGAAACAGCGTCGGCATAAGCCGACGCATGGCGTTTTAGCCGCAGGAGGCGAGTCATGGATTTGAATTCAAACAACCGCAAAGGTGTTCGTAACAAGCCGTCGAAGCGTGTGGGTCGTGGTCCAGGCAGTGGTCATGGAAAAACGGCAGGCCGTGGTTCAAAGGGACACCAATCACGCAGTGGATGGAGCCGTAGAAGGACTTTTGAAGGCGGCCAAGTTCCCCTTTTCAGGAAAGTCCCAGTCAAGGGTTTCGGTCACAATGGCGAGTTCAATATCGACTACATGCCTGTGAACCTTTCCCAGTTGGCCTCCTACAAGAGCGGGGAGACAGTGGACCTCGACTCATTGGTGTCGAAGGGAGTGATCCATGCTTCGAACCAGGTCTTGGTCAAGCTTTTGGGAGGTGGTGAAATCAAGGTAAAGCTGAACATCAGGGTTCACGCGGCCTCAAAGAGCGCCCTCGAGAAAGTCAAGGCCGCCGGCGGATCCGTGGAGATCATCGGCCGCTGACATGATCGGTACCTTGGCCAACCTGTGGCGGATCAGGGAGATCCGTTCCAAGATTCTGATCACCCTACTGATGTTGGGCATCTATAGGCTGGGGACATTCATCCCGCTTGCGGGCGTCGATGGGCATGCGCTGAAGGCGTATTACGAAGGCATGGTCGCGGATGCGGGGGGGACCGCTACCCTCACAAGGATGCTCTCCCTCTTCAGTGGTGGGGCCATGTTCCGTTTCAGTGTGTTTGCCCTTGGCATCATGCCATACATCTCTTCCTCCATCATCATGCAGATTCTTGTGGCTGTGACGCCATCCTTGAAAGCCATGCAAGAAGAAGGTCCGGCTGGGCAGGAACGCATCAAGCTTTACACCAAATTCGCTACCATTTTGATCGCCATCATTCAGGGTGTCATGTTCCTTGGGTTTCTCAACAACATCAATAGGGGCCTAGAGGAACCGGTGATCATTGACGCAGGCCTATGGTGGAACATCCAAACCATTGCAACATGGACGGCCGGAACACTCTTCCTCATGTGGATGGGAGATCAGATTAGCGTTCATGGGATCGGAAATGGCTCATCCTTGATCATCATGTCGGGGATCGTGGTGCAACTTCCCGTGGCTGTGATCAGCCTCTTGTCCCCTGACACGGCGGGTGTCCAGCGCGACCCCTTGAGCAGTCTTTTGATCTTAGTCGTGTATTTCCTCATGATTGTTGGCATCGTGTTCATCACGATGGCGCAAAGGCGTGTCCCCATTCAAATGGCCAAGCATGTCAGGGGCAACCGTATGAGCCAGGGTGGAGCCATGCGCAGTTACCTTCCTCTCAGGGTGAACCAGGCTGGAGTCATGCCAGTGATTTTCGCATCGGTTGTTCTGCAATTCTCCGGCGTGCTCTTCAACTATCTGGCTCAACTCAACGGATTCATCTTCAACCCCATCAAAGACCAGATGAATCCAGGCGCTCATTTTGGGTATCTCGTGGTTAATATCGTTTTGATCATTTTCTTTGCTTACTTTTATACGGCTATGGTCTTCAATCCAAAAGAGATGAGTGAGAATCTCAAGAAGCAGGGCCACTTTATCCCTGGTATCAGGCCCGGCGGTCATACGGCTGACTTTCTTGAATCACTCATGAATAGAGTCGTCCTGGCGGGTGCCGTGTTCTTGGCCTTGATCGATGTCACCCCAGTACTGGCAACAGGTAGTGGTGTGCAAAGCGTTGTGGCCAGTTTTATGGGCGGCACAGGATTGCTGATTGTCGTTGGCGTTGCTCTTGATCTGATGCAAAAGCTTGAGACGGAAATGACCATGAGGAACTATCAGGGCTTTATGCGTCAGCGCCGCAATCGAAGGATGGGTTCTTGAGGCTAGTCTTCATCGGTCCACCCGGTGCAGGCAAAGGGACACAGGCGATACGCGCCTGTGAGGCCTTATCGGTTCCACACATTGCCACAGGGGACTTGTTGAGGGCGGCTGTTAGTGGGGGGTCCAAGCTTGGACTCAAAGCTAAGTCCTATATGGATCAAGGGCAACTTGTTCCAGATGAAGTCGTAGTGGATCTCATTGCTGAGAGGGTCAAGTCTTCTCCGTCGGGATTTCTCCTTGATGGATTCCCAAGAAACAAAGGCCAGAATGATGCGCTTTCCAAGGTGTTGACCGCCGAGAAGATCCCGCTAGACAAGGTGATTTGCATTGACCTCCCGGATCGGATCATTCTTCGGCGCAGTGAGGATCGCCGTTTGTGTCGCAAATGTGGTGCGATTTACAACATCAGCACAGTGCCTCCTCGTATGGAAGGGGTGTGTGATGTCTGTGAAGGGCCTCTCTACCAGCGCGATGACGATAAGCGAGCGACAATGGAGGAAAGGCTAAAAGTTTACCGTAAGGAAACTCAGCCGATTCTCAAGGATTTTGAATCAGCTGGAATCCTTGTGAATGTTGACGGAAATGCTCCCTTGGAGTCCGTCCATCAAAGAATTTTGCAAATTTTGACTGGCATCAGGAAGGCTTCATGAACACATCCCCAACCGATGAATTTATCCGCATGGATGCCACAGTGGTCAAGGCCCTGCCCAATACCTTGTTTGAGGTTGAGATCGAAAACAAGGGCAAAAAAAGGCGCCTTATGGCCCACGTTTCGGGTAAAATGCGCATGAATTTCATACGAATACTTCCGGGAGATACTGTCACGGTTGAGCTCAGTCGTTACGATCTGAACAAAGCTCGCATTGTCTACCGTGGCTGAACAGGAGAACGCATGAAGGTCAGAGCTTCCGTCAAACGTCTTTGTGAACACTGCCGCGTCGTGAGGCGCAAGCGTGTGATCCGTGTGATCTGCACGAATCAAAGGCACAAGCAGCGCCAGGGTTAATGATCAGGAGGATGTGAAATGCCACGTATCGCAGGTGTCGATGTTCCCCACGGCAAGAAGATCATGTGCGCTCTGACGTACATCCATGGCATCGGGCCCAAGACGGCTGATGACATCTGCAAGGCCTGCAATATCGACCTGCACATGAGGGCGAAGGACCTGACCCAGGAAGAAATCCAGAGGATCGTGCAGTACATCGATGCCAACCTCGTGATTGAGGGGGCCCTCAAGCGCGCGCACCAAATCAGCATCCAGCGTCTCAAGGACATCAATTGCTACAGAGGTATGAGGCACCGCAAGAACCTTCCCTGCCGCGGTCAGCGCACCAGGACAAACGCGAGGACGCGCAAGGGACCGAAGAAGACCGTAGCCGTGAAGCGTAGCGTGAAGGCGCTGTAAGGAATCCCATGAACACTGAAACCAAGGACGTTAAGAAGGAAGCCGCGGAAGGCCAGTCGAAGGAATCGACGAAGCAGAAGAAAAACCGCAAGTCTGTGTCGATGGGGGTCATCAACATCCACGCCAGCTTCAACAACACCATCATCACGGTCACGGACCTGGGTGGTGAAGTCATTTGCTGGGCGTCTTGCGGAACAGTCGGCAACAAGGGATCGCGCAAGAGCACAACCTTTGCCGCGCAGAAGGCCTGTGAAAGCGCCTGTGAGAAGGCCAAGAAGATGGGGCTCAGGGAAGCGGATGTGAAGGTCAAGGGTCCGGGTGGTGGCAGGGAATCTGCCCTTCAGGCCATTCAAGTTTCGGGGATCAGGGTGCGTTCCATCGAGGACATCACACCGCTTCCCCACAATGGATGCAGGCCGCCGAAGAAGCGCCGGGTCTAAAAAAATTTAAAAGCAAGAGGAGTCACTATGCGTTTGCGTTGGAGAGGATTCGAGTTCCCGATGAAGGTGGCCAAGGATGAAAGTTCCTTGACCCAAAATTTCGGCAAATTCAACATTGAACCCTTTGAAAAGGGTTTTGGGCACACCATCGGCAATTCGCTGAGGCGTGTGTTGCTTTCCAGCCTTGAAGGCGCTGCCGTGATAGCCATCAAGATCGATGGCGTCAACCATGAGTTCTCCACTCTCCCCGGTGTTCTTGAGGACATGACGGAAGTGGTTCTCAATGTCAAAAAAATCCGCCTGAAGTATGAGGGTGATCTCGACAAGGTCATTCACATTGATTTGACAGGACGCAAGGGTGAAGAAACGCGTGTCACAGCCGGTGACATCCGTGGTGACTCGCAAGTTGAGATCCTGAACAAGGATCAACTCATTTGCACGCTCACTGACGCTGTCAACATCAAGATGCAGCTCACAGTCAGGCGTGGGAGGGGTTACAAGAATGCCGACGATATCCAGCTTGAGGAGACCATCGGTGTGATCCCTGTGGCGGCAAGCTTCACCCCTGTCAGCCGTGTCCGTTATTCGGTCAGCGAAACACGCGTGGGTCAGATGACCAACTATGACAAGCTTGAGGTCGAGATCTGGACCGACGGTTCAATCAGCCCCGAAATGGCCTTGGTCGAAGCGGCCCAAATTCTCCGTAAGCACCTCAATCCCTTTGTGCAGTATGGAGAAGTCGGGACATCTCTGGTGTCCGACACCCAGCGCCGTAGCGATGTGAAGGCCAAGCAGAAACTGGAGGAAGAATTCAAGGTTCTTCTCCAGATGCCTGTGGCCGATCTCGGTTTGAGTGTTCGCTGCGCCAACTGCCTTGATGCCGAAAACATCAAGACGGTCGGAGAGCTCGTGCAGAAGTCTGAAAGCTATCTTCTAACCATGAAGAATTTCGGAAAGACATCCCTGGATGAGATCACATCGAAGCTCAGGGAGCATGCCGCACGCTTGAAGGTTGAAATCACCCTCGGCATGGATGTCAGCGAATATCTGAGCAAGGTCTGAGGAGGACGCCATGAGGCACAGAGTCAGCGGCAGAAAACTTGGGCGCAGGACGGGTCCGCGGAAGGCCCTGTTGCGTGGTCTGGCACGCTCGTTGATCATCAGCGAGGAAGGCCGCATCGAGACCACTGTGGCCAAGGCCAAGGAAGTTCGTCCTTTCGTCGAACGTCTTGTCACGCTGTGCCGTGAAGATTCCGATCTTCGCCGACGCAGGGCTGTTCAGCTTCTTCATGATGTGCCAGCCGTCACTCGCCTGTTCTCCGAGATCGCGCCCCGTTATGCCAAGAGGCCTGGTGGTTACACTCGTATTGTGCGCACCGGCAAGCGACTTGGTGACAAGGGTGAAAAGGCGATGATTGAGTTCGTCCTGGATGCCCCGGCTCCTCAGGGTGATTCCGGTAGCAAGGACACATCGTCCGTTGCGGAAGCCCCTGAAGCCCAAGATAAACCGAAGAAGAAGCGCAAGGCTGCGGAATCGGGCTCCAAGGCCTGATGCAGGCCATGGACCCTGTCACGATTGGGGACGTGACATTTGGCAAGGGTCATCCTTTGGCCCTCGTGGCGGGGCCATGTGTCGTCGAATCGCGCGAGATCCAAGTGGGCACTGCCAAGGAATTGCAGAAAATCTGCAAACGACTTGGCCTTGGCCTCATATTCAAAAGTTCCTTTGAAAAGGACAACCGCGGGTCGGAGAAGAACTACAGGGGCCCTGGTCGCGAGGAAGGCATCGACATCCTGAGGGCTGTCAAGGGTGAAACCGGACTCCCCATCCTCACGGACATTCATCGTGAACAGGATGTTGATGATTGCATGGATGTGGTGGATGTCCTGCAGATCCCGGCCTATCTTTGCCAGCAGACCAGCCTTCTGTTGACAGCGGCCGAGAGTGGCAAGGCCATCAATGTTAAGAAGGGTCAGTTCCTGGCTCCCGAAAACATGAGCTCGGCCTTGGGCAAGATCCGTTCCAAGGGCAACCGTCGAGTTCTCCTGACAGAACGGGGCAGCTGCTTTGGCTACAACAGGCTCGTCAGTGACATGCGTTGCATACCGATCATGCGTGACCTTGGCGCCCCGGTGCTGATGGATGCCACACACATCATCAGGATTTATGGTGTCCCTTCCAATGACCCCAAGGGCGGGGAACGGGAATTTGTGCCCACCCTGGTGTTCGCCGGTGTGGCTGCCGGGTGTGATGGCTTGTTCATCGAGAGCCACCCCAGGGTCCAGGAAGCCCTGTGTGACAGTGTCAGTCAGTGGCCCCTCGACAAGTTGGAAAAACTGCTGTCGGATGCCCTGGCATTCGCTCAACTGGCCAGGAGCCGGGGGCTGGTGTGACCCGCCTTCGCGAGCCTCTGGCAGCCGCCAGGGACATCGAAGTGATCCTGGTCGATGTGGATGGTGTTTTGACGGATGGTGGAATCATCCTGGGTGTGGGTGGTTTTGAGGCCAAGCGATTTCATTCCCGTGACGGCCATGGACTGGCCATAGCCCGATCCTGCGGCCTCAAAACAGGGATCATCACAGGCCGCTCCAGTGAAGCGGTGACACAAAGGGCCCGCGAGTTGGGGATGGATTTCTGCATCCAGGGTGAGAAAGACAAGGTTGCCGCATTCAACCGCCTGAAGGCCCAGACCGGCCTCAATGACACGCGCTTTGCGTATATCGGCGATGACTTGCAAGATGCCCCTTTGCTTCGACTTGTGGGATTTGCCGGCACGGTGATGGACGGCGCCAGGGAGCTCGACCAAGTGGTCCATTGGAGATCTGCCAAGTCAGGTGGCCAAGGGGCCATCCGGGAGTTTGTGGAGTACATCCTCAAGGCGCAGGGCCGCTGGGAAGGTGTTCTGACTGGATTCGGGCTGACGACTTAAGCCTGCATTCATTGACTTGGGGGGCGGTGCGCGATAATCTTCGCACTGTGAAAAAGACCACACAACGCAAGACCATTGTCATTGCATTTTCAGGAGGACTCGACACGAGTTTCTGTGTCCCGCATCTCATCCAAACCGAAGGTGCTCGCATTGTTACAGTCACCGTGGACACGGGTGGTTTCACATCCAACGAGTTGAAAAGCATCAAGGCTCGCGCACTGAGGCTGGGGGCCTCTCGCCATGTGTGCATCGATGCTAGAAAGCGTGTGTGGGACGGGTTCCTTTCCACCATCATCCAGGGGAATTGCCTGCGTGGCGGCGTGTATCCCTTGAGTGTGTCGGCGGAACGCACAGCCCAGGCCATGGCTGTCGTGGAGCTGGCAAGGCAAGAAAAGGCCTATGCTGTGGCCCATGGTTCCACAGGGGCGGGCAACGATCAAGTGCGCTTTGACCTTGCGTTCCGCACCTTGGAACCGTCATTGAAGATCATCACTCCTATTCGAGACCTGGGACTTTCAAGAGAGCAGGAGCGCGTCTTCCTTGAGAAGCAGGGGGTGAAAATCCCGGCCAAGACAACTCGGTATTCGATCAATGCGGGTTTGTGCGGTGTGACCATTGGTGGTGGGGAAACCCATGATCCATGGCTTTCCATCAGCGAGGAAGCCTTCACCACGACAAAGAACCCCGAAAAGGCCAGTGTGAAGGGCGAGATGGTGTTGTTGTCCTTCCGCAACGGACTCCCGGTGACCCTCAATGGACGGCCCATGGATGGAGTCAATCTGATCACGCGACTGGCCGAGATCGGAGGCCGCCATGGAGTGGGTCGCGGCATCCATCTTGGGGACACGATCTTGGGCATCAAGGGTCGCATCGCCTTCGAGGCCCCTGGGCCGCTGATCGCGATCCAGGCCCATCGTGAACTTGAAAAGCTCGTCCTCACGGCTTCCCAGCAACAATGGAAGGCCCAGGTGTCGGAATCGTATGCTCAAATGCTCCATGCCGGACTGTACTTCGATCCCGTGGTTCGTGATCTCGAATCGTTGATCCAATCCTCCCAACACCGCGTCACGGGGGATGTCAGGATCTTGCTGCGCCGAGGCCGGATCCTGGTGGAGGGGGTGAGGAGCCCCTATTCGCTAATGGCCCGCAAGGTGGCCACTTATGGTGAGGAGAACATCCTGTGGACCGCAAGGGATGCGGCAGGGTTCTGCAAAATCTACGGACTTCAAGGCAGTTTGGCCTCGAAGGTCGGGAGGGCGGGCCGTTGAAGATCCGTCTCGACAAGATCGCCTCGTCGACGCGCAACTGCAGGCTTCCGCAGGATGTGATCCTTTCCGATGCCATCACTGCCAAAGACGGGTATGTGATCGCTGTCAGGGCCCTTGAGGACAAAAGCACCTACAACCAGCTTGAGCTTGTCAGCGGTCGCATGACACGGATCTGCCGTGGCGATCTCATCGCGGGTGTGTTGGGTGAGCGTCGGGCCCTCCGGGGTTACACCGGCATTGTTCCCGAGCGCATCAGCATGGGTGACGAGATCAACGTGCTCAACCTGGGAGGCGTTCTGGGCCAATGCATCAGCGAGAATCCTGACCTCGGGCCTGCCTTACGTGTCGAGGTCCTTGGTGCTGTGCAGATTTTCCCTTCTATCGAGGACAGGGTCGGTGTTCCTGCCCATATCGGCATGAACGCCATCCAGGCCCGCCAAACCATCGAGCGCACGGCCCCGTTGATCATTGTCAGTGGAACTTGCATGAGTGCCGGAAAAACAGGCGCCTGCTGCAAGATCGTCCAGGCCCTCAGTCATGCCGGTCTGAAAGTGGGGGCCACCAAGCTTACGGGAGTGTCCTTGATGAAGGACACTCTCGACATGAAGGATTTTGGTGCTGATCACGTGAACAATTTTACGGATGCCGGAGCGGTGTCCACTGCCTCCAAGTCCGTGGTCTCGATTGCCAAGGGTCTTCTCCATGATCTCAACAAGAACAAGTTGGACGCCATTGTGGTCGAGCTGGGTGACGGGATCCTGGGTGAATATGGCGTCCAAGAGTTGCTCTCCGACAGCGAACTCAAGTCCTTCTCGAAGTGCCATGTTTGCTGTGCCAACGACCCCGTGGCAGCCTGGGGCGCCGTCGAGCAATTGGGACGTTACGGCATCAAGGTGGATGTCATGAGTGGTCCGGCTACAGACAACCAGGTCGGTGTCACGTTCATCGAGAAGCACCTGGGTCTTCTGGCCGTGAACGCTAGAACCCATGGCTTGGCCCTGGGGGAGGCTGTGATGCGCCGCCTTTGGCCCGAAGGCCTTCCTACCGGCCAGCGTACGTGACGCGCCTTAAGGTTGCGATTGTTGGAGCCTCAGGATACGGGGGCAGCGAGCTTCTCAGGCTGCTGTTGCCGCATCCCCATGTGGAGGTCGTGTGGGCGACATCCAGGAAGCATGCCGGCAAGCCTCTGGGTTCGGCTCATCCCCACCTCAGCCACCTCAAGAACCCTGTTTTCACAGACCCTCCCATGGAAGATGTGGCCCGCGATTGCGATGCCGTCTTCCTGGCACTGCCCCATGGCGAGGCCATGGGACGAGTTCGTCCCTTTGCGGAGCAGAACAGGATGATTTTCGACCTATCCTCGGACTTCCGCCTTCGCGATCCCTCGGTCTATGCCAACGCATACGGCCGGGTACACAGCGCTCCCGAGCTCATCCCCAGTTTTGTCTACGGGCAGCCGGAACTCATGATGAAGGCTGGCACCAAGGCCACCCGAGTGGCCTGCCCAGGATGCTTTCCCACTGGCGCGCTCATGGCATTGGGCCCACTGGCGGTCCGATCCCTGCTGCGCGGACGAGTCGTGATCACGTCATCTACAGGTTCTTCAGGAAGTGGGGCTGAACCTGGGGAACGGACCCATCATCCTGTCAGGGCCGAGGACTTCCGGGCCTACAAACCTCTGACTCACCAACATACTCACGAGATCGCGCAAGGGCTCTCCGACCTGGGGGCCAGCGGCATTGACCTGTGTTTTATTCCCCATTCGGCGCCCATGGTCAGGGGTATCGCCACCACAGCCGTTGTCGAGATCAGCGACCCCAAGACGGATGTGGAGGCTCTCTACAGAAGCCATTATGCCGGGATGGGATTCATCAGGATCCTGAAGGAACCGCCCCGCTGTGCCGTGGTGGCAGGGACTCAATATGTCGACATCCATGTGGTCCAGAAGGGGGCCACCGTGGTGGCCATGTCGGCGATCGACAATCTTGTCCGTGGTGCCGCCGGCCAAGCCGTGCAATGCCTCAACCTTGCCATGGGTTGGCCGGAAGATACAGGGCTGACTTTTATGGGGACCAACCCATGACGCACCGCGAGGATTCCTGGCAGTTGCGAACTTATGCCAAATTGCCAGTATCGCCTATTAGGGGAGAGGGCCCCTGGGTATTTGATGCCGAGGGCCGCCGTTTCCTCGATTTCTACGGCGGTCATGCCGTGGCCTCCACAGGACACTGCCATCCTGAGGTGGTTGAAGCCATCCGTCGC
>JBFWNO010000055.1:0-17419 GCA_050251015.1 Planctomycetota bacterium | reverse complement strand
TTTTTTGGATCTTGAAAAACACATGGCCGAGGAAGAGGAATGGGTGTTCCCGGCCATCCGCAGGCAGCAGGACGGGCTGACCTCAGCCCTCAAGGCCCTGAGCGCGGATCATGAAAGCGCAGGCCGGGTCCTTCTTCACATCGACCTCATGACATCTGATTGCGTGCCGCCACACCACGCCTGCACAACATGGAAGGCACTCTACCTGGGGCTCTCAGCCTTCAAAAAAGACCTGATGGACCACGTGCACCTTGAGGAACATGTGCTGTTCCCGAGGCAATCCTGCAGGGTTCATTGAACCCGGGAATAGGGGGGGCCCCGGCGGGGCCCCCATCCATTCACGCCTTCCCTATTTGATGCTGAGGATGAAATTCACGACGAGCTTGAGTTCGTCGTCCGAGATGGTGGTCTGGGGAGGCATCGGAACCTCGCCCCAGGTTCCCTGCCCGCCGGCACGAACCTTGTCGAAGAGCTTTTTGGCAGCCTCGGGGTCATCCTTGTACTTGGCCGCCACATCCTTATAGGCCGGCCCCACAATTTTCGTCTCCTCGTTGTGGCAGGCCGTGCAAGCGTTCTTGGTGAGAATCTCACGGGCCTTGGCGGCATCCACCTCGGGTTTGTCGGCGGCTTTTTTCTCTTCCTCGGCCAACACAACCGAACCGATGAAAAAATATCCGGCGATCGGGAGAATCATCAAGGCTTTTGGAATATTCATGGTTTCACCTTTCTGGATTTGTTAGGGGTCATAGGCAACACTTGATGTCGCCTTGATCGGCACTCTCGTCGCCATCGATCCAATCCGCGGTCACCGGCGAGACAGCGGTTTGCCGGCACTCATTCTCAATAAGCTTCGCACACCACGAGGCAACAGGCCCATAGAAAGCGCTTGATTGCACGCCGGGGCGCCTGGCAATGGAAACGATGAACCGCCCGAGGTGGGCCTCAAGAAACTTCCTCTTCCCGTCTTCCACAATGGCCGCACCATCCACATCACCCGTCTCCGTGAGATGAATCTGCTTCATGATGAGCAGGGCATAGAATTCCAACTCGATCCCCGCGTGGTCCAGCATCTCCCGGGGTCCGGATTCATCCAGGGTGAATCCAAAGGCATGATAAAAACCTGCGATGTCGCTCAGCAGCGTCCCCTTGGCCATGGGCCGCCTGCGGTCATATTCCGTCTCACAGATCGGGTTGGAATCCCGCCCGTTGTCGAAGATGCCGATGTATTCAGATTGCAGGTCCTGAATCGTCCCAGGATCCGTGCTGGAAGTGATCAGCGTCCTCAGCTCTTCGGGCAGGGAGACACCCCTGTCCTCCAATAGGACCTTGATGTTCCCCGGCAGCTCATCCGTGGGATACGACATCAAAAGCGACGCGAGAACAAATGGCGCCGGGTTCAAGGCCAACGATTCCTGCAACGATCCACCCATGGTCACTCCTTCCCCACGACAAACGGCCACCACAACATGCTGATCGACTTCCTGGCCCCCACCTCATCCTTGCCACCCTGCCAGACAGCGATCCCGAACGATGAGCCCTTGCCCACCTCGATGCTGGAGCCTCCCGGGCGCTTGAGGGCCCGCGAGATGACCACCACCCATTCGCCATCCTTCCATTGACCAAAGGCAATGGAATTGTTGTCTTCGCGCACCACGGAGGTGCTGAAGCCCTCGGCCATCGCCTCATCCACCGAGCGCTTCCTGACCGATTGGAGGTTTCCCGTGGCCTTTCCCGGAGAAAAGACCTTCCGTTCATCCTCTGTGGAAGGCTTCAGGTTTCCCCGGTCGACAAACTCGTTGGGATACATGTCAACGCTCAGGTTGGGGTAGATGTCGCGGATTTCCTTCTTCCCATGCTCCTCGTCATATTGGTATTGGGCGCGCCAATGGAAGAGATGAACTGGATTGTCCTTCATGCCCATGAAGATGGGCGGCGGCTTGTCGTTGTCCAGGACAGGGAACTCCAAGGCAACCGCATCTGAAAAGGTGCCGAGTTTCCCCGCTTCGGACTTTTCCGTGTCGGCCCAGCGCAGCCTGAAGGCGATGTAATTCCCGTCATGCACCGCCTTCACATGAATGCACTTGGTTTCCGCCACCTTGGGTTTGGGCTTGACCATCATCTGGGCCAGGAGGTCGATGGTCATCTCCGGGGCATCATCCCAGTATCCCGCCCCGGGCTGCGCCACCTCTGAAAGGTCGGCCTCAACGCGCTTGGCAACATACTTGCCGGCCGGGCCCGCTGCAGGCTTGTCGACAGCAGGCTTCTGCGGCGTCTCTGTTGTGCCGGCTTCGTTGCAACCGGCCAGAAGGATCAGGGCCACCATGATTTTTTTCATCGTCATCTCCCTGTTGTTCATGGGGTGTTGTTGCGGACGGCCTTCAGCTTCTCGTCAAAGGCGGGTCTTTCAAAAAGCGACTCCGTCACGGGGACCTTCACAAGCTCGTCCCCCTTCTCGTCATAACCGCTGGCCATGCCCTGGCCCACCTTGAAGCTGTGCATGATCCTGTCGGTACTGCCCATCAGCACCATGAGACCGCTGGTGACGGGGTCGTCCTTCAGGGCCTTGTAATTTTCGATGGCCTGGTCGACCTTGGGGCCGAACATCTGCAAAAGATAGTCCCTGTTGGCATGGATCGGCGGGATGTAGTAGATGTTCGGCTCCAGACCCAGATGGGGGTAATAGGGCAAGGCCAGTTGTTTCTTGTGGATCAGGTAGTCCACGGGATTGTCCTCACGCATATTCCATGGGGGATTCACAAACCCCATGATCCTGATCTTGCCGATACAGTTCTGCACGCACATCGGCTGGAACCCCTTCTCAACGGCGGGGTAGCAACCAATGCACTTCTCGCTGACGCGAGTATGGGGGTTGTACATCGACTTCTTGTATGGACAGGCCCTCACACATTCGCCATACCCCTTACACCGCGATTGGTCGATGAGAACAATCCCATCCTCCTCACGCTTGTAGATGGCCTTGCGCGGGCAGGCGCCAAGGCAGGCGGGGTAGGTGCAGTGCGCACAGGTCCGGGGGAGGTAGAAGAACCACTTGTCATGAGGCAGGCTCATATGCTCACCGTGGGTGACGTTCCCCAGGCAGTCGTCCTCGCCGTTGTTGGGGTACATCCAGTCTTCGTCCTTGGGATGGAAGTGCACGGCCACCTCGTTGTCCCCCGCAGCCTCAAAGATGGTCTTGCCGTAGTAGGGCTCGTTGGCCTTCCAGGCCTGCTGGCCCAGCTGCTCAAGCACCCGCACATCCCAGGCGAGGGGGTAGGAGCCGTACGGCTTGGTCTCCACATTGTTCCAGAGCATGTACTCCTGGCCCTTGCCGCTGGTCCAGGTGGTCTTGCAGGCGATGGAGCAGGTCTGGCAGGCGATGCACTTGTTCAGGTCGAACACGATGGCCCACTGTCGCTTTGGCCTGTGCTCCGCATAGGGGTATTCCATGTCGCGCTGGATCTGCCAGTTTTTGACTTTAGCCATGGTTATGCATCCCCCTTCATGAACTGACCCTTGAGGTACTCGCTCATTGCCTTGTTCTCATAGGTGGGACGGAAGCCCAGCGCCGCCGGGCGCCACACCCCCTTGCCGTCCAGCCCTCCGTTTTCGGCTCTCGTGATCTTCACAAAAGCCTCCCTCGGTGCCCCCGTGGGGCAGTGGATGTCCGCGGCGAAACCCTTCTCGATGGCGTCCCCGAACATGGTCTTGTGGACCAGGGTGTCCGTCATCTGCGTGGGACGCAGCCAGGCCCGTGTGGCGCTCTGGTGGGATCCGCTGCGGTACATCGACTGGTAGTTCGTCTCGGGATTCTTGGCCAGTCCGTCCGGCCGGGTCTCCTGCCCCTTGACGCTGCCGAAGGTGGCCCCATACATGTTGTGCCAGGTACGGGTGATCCCGCGCGGCGTGCCGGGGTAGTACCGGGCGCGCAGCATCAGCCTGGCCACCTTGTACTCCTCCGAACCCTTCTGGAATCCCCGGAAGGGGCGGTCATCGGGATCCCCGTCGATGTAGACATAATCCCCGTCCTCGACGCCCAGTTCCTTGGCGTCCAGGGGGTTGATGTCCACATACCCCTCCACCACCGAGGGCATGCGCTTGTCGTGGCGGTAGACGTCGCCGAAGGGCCCGAACCACACCGAGGTGATGTCCGTATCCACGGGCGTCGAGTGGGCCCCGTGGCGGTACTTCGGCGTGTGGTAGACGTGGGCATAGTTCTTCAGGCGCAGGGGGTGCTGGCTCTCCAGCATCTGTTCGCCCGACATGACCACATTGCGGACCTGACGGGTCTCGGAGCTGCGGTCGTTCTCGTCGAAGCCGTAGTCCTTGGGGGACTTCACCCGCATGGCGTCGTGCGGCTGGCCCACGATCACATTGGGTTCGTAGGGGGTGGAGTCGACGGGCTCGCGGTAGATCACCATGTTCTCGCCACCCTCGATGAACTCGGGTTCGGGCCGGTAGAACTCCAGCCTTCCCGACTTGGTGTGCCAGGGTTGCTCCGACCTGGCCTGCTCAAAGGAGGAGATCCGCGGGTAAGTACGGTTGTTCATCAGGGCCGGGATGCCCTCCTTGGCCTTCCCCTCCAGACCGGCGATGGCATAACCCTTCAGGGTGGCGGAGGCGTCGATGATCCTCTGCAGGTACTCGTGGGTGCTGCCCTCGTTCACGAACTTCCACATGTCTCTCATGCGGGAGTCTCCCGTGACCTTGCCGAGGGCGTTGGAGACGCCCGCGATGATCTCAATGTCGGAGCGCGTGTCAAAAACCCGCTCCATGGGTGTCGTCGGGAACACCTGGAGGAAGGGGTTGGTGCAGGATCCGCACATGTCGGTCATCTTGAACTCAGCCCAGGAATCGCAGCCAAACACCAGGTCGGCATACTCGCAAGATCCCGTCCACCACCAGTCGGCATAGGCGATGAATTCCAGCTTGGGCAGGGTGTTGTTGACCACGTCATAGTGCCACTTGATGTTGCCGATGACGGAGTTGGAGTTGTTCAGCCACATGGCCTTCGTGGGCGTCGGCATGTGCCCGTCCCCCGTGAACATCTTGTTTCCCACCTTCAGGGGGCGGTCGCCGTAGTTGAAGTAGTGCAGCGACTCGTAGTGCGTGTACTTCTTGACCGTGGGTTTGCCACCCTTCTCCAGCTGGAGGTTGAAGGGATCCTCGGCGGCATAGGCGGGCTCGCCCCCGATGAGGGCGGCGCGGTAGTTGCCCGCGTAGCTGCCGACGTTGCCCCCTGGGAACCCGACATTGCGGGTCAGGGCCGCCACCATGAAGATGGCCCTGTCCTTGAGATCGGCGTTGAAGAACTGGTTCGGGCCCATGCCGCAGGCGAAGCTAGTCAGCTCCCTGTTGGCGGCAACCTGCTCGGCCAGGCTGATGATCCCGGATTCGGGGCAGCCCGTGATCCGGCTCACCTGGGCCGGGGTCATGTTCTGGTCAAGGTATTCCTTGGTCAGGTTGAACACCGTGCGCACCTCCACCGAGGTGCCGTCCACCAGCTTGACCGTGCCCTGGTACTTGAGATCCGGGGAACAGCCCAGTTTCTTGGCAAAGTCACCGTAATCATCCCGCGTCACCACCACGTTCTTGCCGGATGTCCTGTCGTGGACGAGATAAGACTTGAAGTCCCCCTTCATGGCTTCGGGGGCGAACTGGCTGCGCTGCTGCGCCCCCGCCGGGGGCTTCTCGCCGGCCTTCATGAAGTGGATGGAGGAGAGATCCGGCTCCTTGAAACCGGGGATCACGTCCTCGGGCCGAAGGGGCTGCAGCGAGTCCATGCGGACCAGGAAGGGAAAATCCGTCTTGTTCTCCACAAAATCCGCGTCGTACAGCTCCTTGGCAATGATGTGCTGGCTCAGACCGAGGGCAAAGGCCGGGTCTGTTCCTGGACGGATGACCAGCACATCGTCGGCCTTGGAAGCCGTCGAACCGTACTCCACGGTCACCGCCACCACCTTGCTGCCCTTCAAGCGGGCCTCCGTCAGCCAGTGGGAATCGGGCATCTTTGTGGTGATCCAGTTCATCCCCCAGACAATGACCAGCTTGGAACGCTCCACTGCGAACAGCTCGAATTCATTCGTCTGCTGTCCCGTCACCATGGGGTGCCCCGGAGGCAGGTCGGTGTGCCAGGAATAGGAGTCCCAACCCCTTCCCCCGATGGCCTTGTCAGGCCCCACCCCCCGGATTTTGGAATCCATGAGGGCCAGCATGTTGGCGAAGCGGTACAGCCCGAAAATGCGCGTGGCCCCCAAAAAAGCCATGCCGCCACGGAACTTCAGGGTCTGGGTGCCGGCACCCTCCAGGGCATGGATCATGGCCGGGTCGTAACCCTGGTTCTTGAGGTACAGCTCGCCTTTGCTGCCGGAATACGTGGCCGCGATGTTGTGCATCGATTTGGCCGCATATTCATAGGCCTCATCCCAAGAGATCCTCAGCCACTTGTCCTTCCCGCGCTGAAAGTATTTGGCCTCCGGACGCCCGGTCTGAAGGTCCCTGGGATACCCGGCATCGGCCCACTGCTTGAAGCCCCGGCGGATCATCGGGGCCTTGATCCGGCGGTCACCGTAGAAGCGGCGCACCAACGCCAGCCCCTTCTGGCAGATCCTTGGGTCCCAACGAGCCGAAGCCTGGTTGCCATACAGGTCCGTGGCCTTGCCATACCCATAACTGGGGCCGATTCTCTGAACCACCCCGTTTTTCACATAGGCCTTCAGCAGGCAATTGTGGGTATCGTTGGGAGCGCAAAGAAACACAAAGCTCGAATCGTGGGCAAAGATATTGCGATAGGTCTTCTCCCAGTCGCGGTCGGGATAGGCCGCCAAGGGGTTCTCAATGTTGACGGGCTTGAAATACTTCAGGGTTGAGGCGTGTGTCCACTTGGTCGCGGCCAGCAGGCCGCCCGAGATGCCGAGGATCTTGACGAAACTTCTGCGGGACATCTCGCCTTGCGGGTCGTTCTTCATGCTTCTCCCCTTCGTTCAACTGGGACAATTCCTAGCACCGAAATATTCCTCATGCGCCCACACCCAGCACAGGTCGTGGCGAGACCTCCCGGACCTCAAGCCCTGGGTGAAGCCCCTTGACCAGACTGCGGAAAGCGCCCGTCAAATGGCCGCTGTCCCAGCAGGTGGGATGGGGGTCAAGGTTCTTCATCTCGTAATACAGAACACCTTCATTCAGCCCCTTGAGGCCGATGTCGACCTGATGCCGATCCCCAAAGGCCTTAGAGGCCACTTCGAGGCCTTCCCTCATGCCATCGGGCAAGGGGCCCCAGGCTAAGGATCCTTCTTTACGGGAGCCCGTTTCGGCGAAGATCACATCCACACACTCCGAATCCCCATGGCGCGCGCAGGCATGGCGCGCCAGTCGTTCGGTTTCGCCCAAACCCACCACGAGGCCATCCAAGGCCTCGCGCCAATAATCACAGGCGTGGGCACCCGCGTCCGTGCAGACCCCGCACCCTGGTCGACGAAGCACCACCGAACCGGAGCGTGTTTCCCAGGCCCCACGGGTGCAGGGAATCGAGGATGACTCCAGCAAGCTGCGAAAATCCCCGGCCTCGAATGACAACCCCAGATGCCTCGAAAGGCTCAAGGCCAGCTGTCGGCTGTGTTCAAAGACCTGCTTGAGAAGGGCGTCTTTCCCGATGTCACCTTCGGCCGGGGTCAGGAGGGAATTCGACCTGAAAAACCTGTCGATCAGGGCCTCTTCACCCGCCATGTCCTGCGGGGCCTGCGAAAGGTCCACCCCTGCCTTGCGGAAGGCCGACAACCTCGCCTTAAGCCACCTCTGATGGAAATCCTGGGCGTCGAAGGAACTTGGAAGGGAGGCTTGCATGCCGTGGGAATCGCAAAAGATGTACCCGATCTTCTGCAGGAGCTTTTATGACGGCAGGCCAAATGAAGTGGTTTTCCAGCCCAAAGGCACTCATCTCTGTGCAACGGAGGCCCTCACCGGGTAACGGCGTGGGGATTATTTCCCAGGGGTTCTGCGAAATATTTCGGGGTGACTGTTGCTGCTTCGAAACTCATCCCCCAATAGGGGATGGTTCATAAGGGGCATTCTTGGGTCATAGCAACTTGAGGCACAACTCTTGCAGAGCATTGAATGAAACAAATATGATGGCGATCAATATGAAAAACACCAAAAAGCTGTGGCTTGTACTTGTGCTTGTCCTTGTGGGAACTTTTCTGATATTGGGCATGTTTGGCATCGAGGTTTACCGCCAAGCACCGCCAATACCTCAAAAAGTCGTCGTGAATGATGAAATAGTGTTTACAGAAAACGACATTCTGACCGGCCAGCAAGTCTGGCAAAGTACAGGTGGACAGCAGATGGGATCCGTCTGGGGCCACGGCGCCTATCAGGCTCCGGACTGGTCCGCAGACTGGCTTCATAGAGAAGCCACTGCCCTTCTTGAGATCTATGCACAAAACGTTTTTGGACAATCGTATGAATCATTGGGTGCGGAAACACAGGCCGGGCTACGCTCGCGGCTGGAACATGAGATGAGAAGCAACACATATGACAAGGCCACGGGAGCCCTGAAGATTTCACCCGACAGGGCCAAGGCGGTCAAACTGGTTTCCCAATATTATTTGAAGCTGTTCGGTAGTGACCCTGAGTATGACGCACTTCGCGAGTCCTATGCGATTCAGGACAATCCCGTACCAGATGACATCCGCAGGAAAAAGTTGGCGCCGTTTTTCTTTTGGACATCCTGGGCGTGTGCAACAAATCGGCCCGGCAATAATGTGACCTACACCAACAACTGGCCACATGAGCCTTTGATTGGAAACAAACCGACAACTGCAAATGTCATGTGGTCGGTTATCAGCATTGTTCTGCTGATTGCCGGAATCGGCGCCTTGGTGTGGTTCAAGCGCTTCAGTGACAAGGAGGACGACCCGGCTGTGCCGGAAAGGGAAGACCCCTTGGACAAATTTCAATTGACACCGTCAATGAAGTCCATTGCAAAGTATGGCTTTACACTATTGGGGCTGTTCCTCCTTCAAGTTGTCCTGGGGGCGGTCACAGCGCATTACACCGTGGAGGGCCAGGATTTTTATGGATTCCCCCTTTCAAAATATCTGCCTTATGCGGCAAGTCGGACCATGCACGTTCAATTGGCCGTTTTTTGGATTGCGACAGCTTTCATGGCCGCTGGTCTTTTTTTCGCCCCAATCGTGGGCGGTAAGGAACCCAGATATCAGCGCTTGGGCGTAAATGTCCTGTTCGGGGCCTTGCTTGTGGTGGTTCTGGGCTCATTGGCGGGAGAATGGCTTGCGATTCAGCAGCGATTTTCCGACTTGGATTCCAGTTACTGGTTCGGCCATCAGGGATACGAATACATCGAGTTGGGACGGGCTTGGCAAATTGCCCTTTTTGCGGGTCTCATCATTTGGTTGACATTGATGCTAAGAGCTCTCTGGCCGGCGTTCTATCAAGGTGGCCAGATGAAGAATTTAGTTGTTTTGTTTGCAGGTGCATCTGTTGCCATAGGGCTGTTTTATGGGGCGGGCTTCTTTTACGGATCCAGGTCCCATCTTTCAATCATGGAGTATTGGAGATGGTGGGTGGTTCATTTGTGGGTGGAAGGGTTTTTCGAAGTGTTTGCAACCGCAGTACTGGCGTTCCTGTTTTCAAAGATGGGCCTTGTCAAACCTGCAAGCGCCACCAGGGCCACTCTTTTCGCCACGAGTATTTTTTTGATCGGAGGAATCCCTGGAACTTTTCACCACCTTTATTGGTCTGGGACTCCTGTTTCAATCATGGCGATCGGATCAACATTCAGTGCATTGGAAGTTGTTCCGCTGGCCCTCGTAGGTTATGAGGCCTGGGATACTTATCGAATGTCGAAGAACGCCTTGTGGATGTTAAAGTACCGCTGGCCTGTCAACTTTTTCATGGGCGTCGCCTTCTGGAATTTGGTGGGGGCCGGAATATTTGGATTTTTGATCAATCCGCCGATTTCTCTTTATTACCTCCAGGGACTGAATACCACTCCTGTACATGGGCATACCGCGCTTTTTGGAGTGTATGGTCTTCTTGCCCTTGGCCTTACATTGGTTGTTTTCAGAAGACTCAAACCTGACATTGAATGGGATGACAAGTGGCTCGGAAGATCATTTTGGGCAATGAACATCGGCCTGGGCCTGATGGTGGCGATCAGCCTTTTGCCGGTGGGCCTGTTGCAAGGCGTGGCAAGCATTGAGAAGGGTTTGTGGTACGCCCGCAGTGACACATTTTTACAGCAACCGCTTTTGGAAAATTTGCGCTGGTGCCGGGTTATCGGCGACACCATTTTCATGATGGGCGTTGGCGCGCTGATCTGGTTTGTGACAGGATTGTATTCTGGATGGTCTGTCAAAAAGCGCATTCCTTAGGCGCTGACAGTCTTACTTCTTTTTGCGGTCCACCTCGTCACGGATCCAGCAGAAGGCGGTCACGGCGGCGGGCATGCCCAGGGTTCCGGCCAGCAGGACGACCACCTGCTCGAGTTCCTCCACCGAAATGCCCATCTTGAGCGCCTTGCGGACACTGGCATGGGCGGGCCCCTCCTTCTGGGCCCCGGCAGCGATGCCGAACTTGATCAGACGGCAGGTCCTCTCATCCAGGGGACCCTTCTTTCCGGCCTCGCCGATCTGCTCCCAGGCCTTGCCCAGATCCGGAAACTTCCTGATGAAATCGTTGTAGGCTTTGGGACCTTTTGACATGGGATGCCCTCCTTGATGGCCCCTTTAGGATACCGGAAATTTGAGCCCGAACTTCTTGATGCGGTAGCGGATCTGGTCACGGTTCATCCCCAGGAGCTTCGCTGCCTTCCCATGGTTCCCGCCGGCGGCGATGAGGGCCTCCTCGACAAAACGGCGCTCGACGTCTTTTTCGAAGTCGAGCCCTTCCGGCGGCAGGACCAGGGTGGAGATGGAGGCCTGGGAGCGGGCCCCGAAATCAAAGGCCCCCCGCGGCAGCATGTCCCCCTCGTTGAAGATCATGGCCCTCTCGATGGCATTCCGGAGCTCCCTCACATTGCCGGGCCAAGGGTACTCCTGCAGGAGCTCCGCCGCTCCCTCGCCCAGGCCCGCAACCCTCCGCTTGAACTCCCTGTTGAACTGCACGATGAAGGACTGTGCCAGCGGAAGGATGTCCTCGCGGCGTTCCCGCAAGGGCGGGAGCTTCACGCTGGCCACGTTCAGCCTGTAGAAGAGGTCCTCGCGGAACTTCCCCTGGCTCACCTCCTTCTGAAGATCACGGTTGGTGGCCACGATGATCCGCACATCAATGCGGATGTCCACCGCCCCCCCACCCGCTTGAAGCACTTGGCCTCAAGGAACCGCAGGAGCTTGGCCTGGAACGCCAAACTTGTCTCGCCCAGTTCGTCAAGGAAGACCGTGCCCCCGTGGGCCATTTCCAGGAGCCCCTTCTTCCGAGCCGAGGCGTCGGTGAAGGCCCCCCGCTCATGGCCGAAGAGCTCGCTCTCCAAGAGCTGGTCGGGGAGCGCGGAGCAGGTGATGTTCATGAAGGGCTTGGAGGCCCTGTCGCTGGCGGCGTGGATGGCCCTGGCAATCATGTCCTTGCCCGTGCCGCTCTCGCCGGTGAGCAGCACCGTGGAGGAGGGGCTCTGGGCGATGCGCGCCACGCGCGCGAGCACATCCCTCATGGCCGGCGACGCGCTGACAATGTCGCCGAAGGAGGCCGATTGCTGGCGACGGAGGACCTTGAGCTCGCGCTCCAGGCCCGACTGCTCGAGGGCTTTCTCGATCTTGACCTTGAGCTCCTCCATGTTGAAGGGTTTGTCGAGGTAGTTCACCGCCCCGCGCCTCATGGCCTCGACGGCCGTGTCGACGTTGCCGTGCCCCGTCATGATGATCACGCTAAGGTGGGGGTCGCCCTGGCGTAGCTCGGAAAGGAGCTCCAACCCGTCTCCATCTGGAAGCATGATGTCCAGAAGCACGAGATCCGGGCTTTCCTGGGCGCACAGCTCGCGGGCCTGTCTCGTGCCCTCCGCCTCCAGGGGGGTGTAACCCCAGCGCTGCAGCTGCTCCTTGAGGGACCAGCGCAGGAGTTTCTCATCCTCGACCAGCAGCACGCGGAAGGTCATGAGGGCCCCGCAACCCCGGGAAGGGTGATGACGAAGTGGGCCCCCTTTTCGGAGGGACGGAAAGCCAGGGTGCCACCGTGGCTCTCAATGATCTTGCGCGTGATGGAAAGCCCCAGCCCCGTGCCGTGCACCTTGCTGGTCACAAAGGGCTTGAAGAGGTAAAGCTGCCACTCAGGGGGGATGCCGGGGCCGTCATCCTGCACATGGATCTCCACTTGGTTCCCGCAGCGGCGGGAGCGGATGTCCACCCTCGCCCGGCCCGCCGCCGCCTCGTTGACGTTGCTCAACAGATTCATGAACACATTCTGCATCCTCACGGGATCCGCCCACAACCTGAGATTCCGCGCTTCATCGCTGACCCTGACATCCACCTTCCAATCCGGCATGCGGGCGGTAAGCGACTCCAGGCTTTCGAGGACGTCGTTGAGGCAGAACTCCTGGGGGTTGACTTTCACGGGCCTGGCAAAGTCAAGGAGGTCGGTGACGGTATTGCCCACACGTCGGACATGCTCAAGGATGGAATCCATGATGGCGCGCCTGGGATCCCCTTCGGGCACCTCATCCCTGAGGATCTGCACGGCACCGTTGATGCCCGCGAGGGGGTTCTTGATCTCGTGGGCGATGCTGGCCGACATCCGTCCCATGGCCAGGATGTTCTCGTTCTCCAGAAGAACCTTCTCGCCAAAGACGACTTCCCTGTCTTCCTGGTAGCTCTTGAGCATCACCGCCAGGCTCACATCCAGCGATTTCTCCAGGGTGGCATTGAGAGCACCGGCCTTCCCCGCATCCGCGCCGAGTTTCGACCGCATGAGATCCGAAAGCCCCTGCCTCAAGACGCTCACCCCAGTGACCATGAAGGGCTGGGGCAGGCGCACCTGCACATGGCGGCTCCCGATCCGCCGCTGTTTTTCCTCATAGACCTGGTTGAATTCCGCGCAGAACACATCGCGTATCCACTCCTTCTGGATGGCCTTGAGGCCATCCACCGAGACGTGGGCCTGTTGCAGGACATTCCTGGCTGTCGGATTGGCCAGGACAAGCTCGTAGAAACGCGAGATCAGACCATCGATCTCGGGTTCGATGAGAGGCCAGGCCGGCAGTAGGCCGCGACGATTGTGAGGATCCAGCCCCACATAGGCCATGAGTTTTGGAATGGAGAATTCCGAGTCTGATTCGGGGATCACATGGTGTTCCGATGGCGGCATTCTAGCACTGCGCAGGGGTTGGCCGGCCTTCATAGGACTCAGGCTCCCAAGGGCTCGAACGCGGCGCTGAAATGCCGGAGAACCTGAGGAGCCCTGACCATCCTGACGCCAGGCACAAGATGCCGCTCCGCGAAGACCCTCCCCACAACCTCGGCCACATAATCAACATGGCTCTGGGTGTAGACCCTGCGTGGAAATGCCAGGCGCACAAGCTCCAGTTCCGGAAACTCTTCCCGGCCATCCGGCTGTCGGCCAAACATCACAGAACCGATCTCCACCGCCCTGATTCCACCGGTCAGATAGAGGGCCAAGGTGAGAGACCAGGCTGGAAAGGCATCTCGAGACAGATGAGGAAGGAAAGCTTTGGCATCCAGGTACAAAGCATGGCCCCCTGGAGGCTTCAAATGGGGAACCCCCATGCCCGATAGCTTCTCCGAAAGATAGGCCACCGACCGCACCCGGTATTTGAGGTAATCCTCATCAAGGGCTTCTTCCAGGCCAACCGCAATGCTCTCCAAATCGTAACCCGCCAACCCGCCATAGGTCGGGAAACCTTCGGTCAGGATGAGGTTGTTGCGGCAATTCTCGGCAAGAGTGTCATCGTTCATGGCCAGGAACCCGCCAATATTGGCCATGCCATCCTTCTTGGCGCTCATGGTGCATCCATCAGCCAGACTGAACATTTCCTGGGCAATCGTGCGGGGTTTTGCGCCCGAGTATCCAGCTTCACGCTCACGAATAAACCAGGCGTTTTCAGCAAACCGGCAGGCATCGATGAAAAGAGGGACTTGATGACGCTGGCACAAGGCCCGGATCCCCCGAATGTTCTCCAGGCTCACAGGCTGTCCACCACCAGAATTGTTCGTGACCGTCACCATGACCAATGGAACGCTGCGGGACTTCTCGGTCAGCAATCTTTCCAGCCTCCCAAGATCCATGTTCCCCTTGAAGGGATGGGACTGCTGGAGGTCCCCGGATTGTGATGAAGGAAGGTCCAGGGCCTGCGCACCCACCGCCTCCACATTGGCCCTCGTGGTGTCGAAATGGGTGTTGTTGGGAACGATGTCACCGGCCTTGAGGAGGGTCGTGAAGAGGATGCGCTCCGCGGCCCGACCTTGGTGGGTTGGCAAGACGTGCCTGAAACCCGTGATTCCCTTGACAGCCTTTTCAAACCTCCAGAAGCTCCTCGCTCCGGCATAGCTTTCATCCGCCGACATCATGGCGGACCACTGTCCCGAGGAAAGGGCACCTGTGCCGGAATCGGTGAGAAGATCGACGAGGACATCATCCGACTTGAGGCGGAAGGGGTTGTATCCCGCCAACGCCAACGCCAATTCCCGCTCCTTCCTTGATGTGAACCGGATCGGCTCCACCACCTTGATGCGGAACGGTTCAATGACCGTCATGAAGGGTGTGTCACTCACCTGGAAGAGCCAACACCCAAGCCACCAACTGCCGGGCATCCTCAGGACTGAGTTGGGCCTGCGGGGGCATCGGGATTTGCCCCCACACTCCTGACCCGCCTTTCATCACCTTCTCAACCAGCTTGGAAGCTGCTTCGTTGTCTCCCCTGTACTTGTTCGCCACCTCCACATAGGCAGGACCCACGACCTTGGTATCGATCTTGTGACAGACCATACACCCACGACGTTCCGCCAAGGACCGCCCGCCCTCCGGCTGGGATCCTGCCAACTTGGGCTCGGACACTTGTGTCCCATTCTGGTTGGTAGCCGCAGCAGGTATCGAAGGCGACGTTGGCCACTGAACCTTGTCCGAAGACAAGGCGATGCCAACCGACCCACCCACGGAAACAACAACCGTGAGAAACCAGAGAAGTGCATACTTGCGATTTTCTTTGAGTGCTTGCGACATGACGAATCGCCTTTCATACGTCTTGAACGCAAAGATGGGACCACAAAGTTCGATTCGCGATCCGCACTTTTGCCCCCAATGCAGGGCTTTTCTCGCGCCGGAAGCGCTCCATATCCCACGGGCCTCCGCATCAAGGGAATAATTTCCCAGGGGGTTGCGAAATTTTTCCTAACCCGCGTTATCAGTTTTCAGGACCTCTGCGATTTGGGAACCGTTGACGCTATGCTCAAGGACATGCACAGTGCTCATCAGCATCCCATTCTCATTCAAGGCGGCATGGGCGTGGGGATCTCCGATTGGCGCCTGGCCAAATCGGTGGCGGTCCACGGACACCTGGGTGTCGTCTCAGGGACGGCCCTGGCCGACGTGCTGATCCGCCGACTTCAAGACGGTGACCCAGGCCATCACATGCACAGGGCCCTTTCAGCCCTGCCACTTCCCCACATCGCCGAATCCGTCCTGAAACAGTGGTACCGCACCAGAGGACGACCTGCTGACTCCCCCTATCTATTGCGCCCCATGTACACGGCGAAACCTCCCCACTCGCTGATCGAACTAACACTGGCAGCCAATTTTGTTGAGGTGTATCTTGCCAAGGAAGGGCATGAAGGCCCCGTGGGCATCAATTATCTTGAAAAAGTCCGCCTTCCCAACCTGATGTCTCTGTACGGGGCCATGTTGGCCGGCGTGGATTACGTGTTGATGGGAGCCGGCATTCCCTATGAGATCCCGGGTGCCTTGGATCTCCTGGCTCGGCATCACACCGCAGAACTCACCCTCCCCGTCGAGGGTCATGTTTCGGGCGTCAACGAAAAAATAGCATTTGATCCCCTGCCGCTATGGAAAGGTCTGCCCCCTTCTTCTTTGAAACGGCCGTACTTTCTGGCCATCATTTCTTCCGAGTCCCTTGCCGCCCGTCTGATGCGAAGTGCCACGGGAATGGTGGACGGATTCGTGATCGAGACACCCTCCGCAGGCGGACACAACGCTCCTCCGCGTGGCCCCCTTCAAACGAACGCCATGGGCGAACCCATCTATGGCAGGAAGGATACCGTGGATCTTGCCGCCATGAGGCGTCTTCAGCGACCCTACTGGCTAGCCGGCGGTTATGCCCATCCCGGTCAGCTGGCCCAGGCCCTTGCAGAGGGTGCCCAGGGCATCCAAGTGGGAACCGCCTTCGCCTTCTGCACTGAATCAGGGCTGGAGGATTCGCTGAAACACCAAGTGCTGTGTCAGATCCGCAATGACAACCTGAAAGTGCACACGGATGCCTATGCTTCCCCCACAGGATACCCCTTCAAGGTGGCGGATGTTCCCGGCACTGTTTCAGAACCTGGAATCTATGAGAAGAGGCAGAAAATATGCGACCTCGGCTACCTGCGCTCCCCCTACAAGCGGGATGACGGCTCTTTGGGTTATCGCTGTTCAGGGGAACCTGAGAGCCACTATGTTTCGAAAGGCGGCCTTCAAGAGGAAACCGAAGGCCGCAAATGCCTCTGCAACGCCCTCTTGGCGAATATCGGCATGGGCCAGATCCGCCCTGATGGCCTCGATGAACCCGCCCTGATCACGGCCGGACTCGACGCGCCATCACTCCGGCATTTTCTGTCTGATGGGCGCACCCGATACACTGCCGAGGATGTCATCCGATACATCCTGGGCTGAATTAGAATGGGTGCATGTTGCGCATCCTCACGGCCGGCGAATCCCACGGGCCCGAGCTCACCGCCATCCTCGACGGGTTTCCCGCCGGACTGCTGGTGGATGTGCCGGCCCTTGACGCCTTTCTAGCCCGGCGCCAGAAGGGCCATGGTTCGGGCGGGCGGATGAAGATCGAGAAGGATGCCGTGCGGATCTCGGCCGGGGTTCTCGGCGGGAAAACCACCGGCGCCCCGATTGCCCTGCACATCCAGAATCTGGACCATGCCGCCTGGGCCGGGAAAGAGATCCCCCCCTTCACCATCCCCCGCCCCGGCCATGCCGATCTTGGGGGGGCCGTGAAATACGGTCATCACGATATCCGTGTAACGCTCGAGCGCGCCAGCGCACGCGAGACGGCCATCCGCACCGCTGCCGGGGCCCTTTGCGCCCAACTGCTCGGGGTTTTTGGCATCCGGATCGGGGCCTTTGTGTCGGCCATCGGGGCCGTAGAGGCCCGCCTGGAGAATGACCATGACTGGGAAACGCTCTGGGCCACGGCCGAGAACGATCCTGTCCGCTGCCCGGACCCCGATGCCTC
>JBFWNO010000054.1:0-17468 GCA_050251015.1 Planctomycetota bacterium | reverse complement strand
TCCCGGCTTGAGCCCCGTTTCCTGGGCGATGATCTGGGTGAGGGTGGCATAGCATGCGAGGTTGAAGGGGATCCCCAGGGCGATGTCGCCGGAGCGCTGGGTGAGGTGACAGCAAAGCCTGTCGCCCTGCACATTGAAGGCATAGGTGTAGTGGCAGGGCGGAAGCTTGCTGGTGGTGGCGTTGCCGGGTTCCCAGGCCGTGACCACAAGGCGCCGCGAGTCGGGCTGTTTCTTGAGGGTCTCCACCACATAGCCGATCTGGTCGACCTCTCTCACCTTCCAGGAGCCGTCGGCTTCCTGTTTGGCCGAGGGGAAGTGCCGCCAATAGTGGCCGTAGGCCGTGTCGAGGTTGCCTTCCTTGTCGGCCCAGGCATCCCAGATCTTAGTTTTCTTGCGGAGGTTGCGGATATGGTTCTCGCCCGAGAGGTACCACAGAAGCTCATGGAGCATGCTCTCCCAGTACATCTGTTTGGTGGTCAGGAGGGGATAGCCCTTCTGGAGATCCACCCGGTAGTGCGCACTGAAATACGAAAGGGTGTCGACACCCGTGCGGCTTGTCTTGCGCTCGCCCTTGTCGAGCACCAGTTTCACCAAATCAAGGTATTCCTTCATGACGCGAGCAGTTCCCCCCGGTTCATGCTCCCATTATAGGCCAGATCCCCGATGATATCCGCCTGTGCCAGTTCATCGCAGGCACTCTGGGGACTTTGGGTAACTTTATCGTGGGACACGCTGATCTCATCCGTAAGATAACCCACATCATCGCGGCTGCAATGCAACCCTAAAACCAGGAAGGAGAACTGATGGGAGGCTTCAAGAATTCATCCCTGCAACCTCACCTGAACATCGTGCTGGCCCTTTTCGGCATTGGGGCCTTCCTGGGCTTCCCCCGCGGCGGGATCGTCACCGCTCTCTTGTGGGGAGCCGGGTTTGTGGCTGGCGCCGCCCTCCTTTTCGCGCTGGTGCTGGGCGCGGCGGCGTGGGCGGGCAGGAAGAAGCCGCCGGGGAATCCCTAAGTGAAATAACGCATCTTGAATCGACCTTGACGCCCTCCTGGATGCGCACACTCTTTTTGATCGGCAACAAATAGGCGTTGGCCTTGGTGTCAAACCAGATGGCGGTTTTCCATGTGGTTTGCCCGAGAGTGGCCTGGACTCCCAGACGACCCCAACCCCCCTCCTCAGAAAACATCATCAGTCTCAACTGATGGGATAGGCGCTTGGGCAAGGTCACAAAATACCAGGCCGAGGCTCCGGAATATTTCCAGACTTTGCCGCGGAATGAAAGGGAGAACATGGGCGGGCTGGATACCATAAATTTGGATTATGACATAGGCATTCCTTACGATCCCCATCCAAGAAGGGGTCAAGAATATGAAAGGTAAAAGGCACACAGCACCCTGGTGGGAATTCCTGAAACTCCTCAACTTCTCCATAACCAAAGGGCATCAGGGGCTCGATGGAAATGTTCCCGTTACAAAGCCAGTGGCAGGTGGAAGAAAATCCCGATTCGGTCACCACGTCAAATCCCGCCTCGGCGGCCTTCTGAACTACTACTTCAACACGGCCGCCTGACACCCTTTCTAACCCGCACTCTCAAGCTAAACCATCTCTCTGTACACACACCGCATACTCGAATAAATATTGTCCAGATGAAAAATTCGAAGACGGAATTTTTGGAGATTTGCCCTGGCCCCTTATCCAAGCTGGACAACATATTTGAATATTTTTGCCGACGGATTTATGAACATGTACGGGGGGGGTGGGGTATCAGATAAATCTCACAATAACTGCGCCAAAGCAATGGCCAGAACAAAAACACATGGAATACGAGAGGCAGATAATCAGAGCATTTATTACCGCATTGCCCTTGTTTTCTTTATCGTATCTTTCTACAAAGTTGGCCCTCAATTTCAAAAATAATATTGCAGCCGAAGCCAATACAAAGGCTAGCGCATAGGAAATGGCAAGCTCAGCAACGCCACCCTCATAAAAAAGCGCTCCAATGAAAGCCCCAACGAATACCAATAAGCTACAAGTAGATTTTTTAACACTCATTCTTCGCTCACCCATTCGACGCCTGCGCCGCCACCTATACCAGCGCCGCCCTTCAATTCAACACCAGTTTTGCCAATTTTAAACCCCCCTCCGATGGACCCTGCCGATCCAGAAATTTTAAAAGTTACCCTATAACCAAAGAGGTTGGTCGTCCATGTAGCAGTGCCTTCTGCGACTGCAACGTGAGCCGTTGCATGAACGGTCGCATTTTTCATTCCCCCGCAAAGATCTACTTTGGCCAACTGCCCACCAACGCTTACTTCATCCTTCGATTCGTTTGTGAGTTTTGCGACGCCTTCAGCGGCAACAAAGGATGCTTCAGCATTTAAGGTGCCTGCAAGAATATCCTTCTCGGTTTTTGCCGTTCCTGTCAGCCCCTTATTTTCAGTCGCATAAGGGCCAACTGTTACCCCGCTAATAACTGATGAACTACTTCCACCGACTGTCTTTTTTTCACCAACAAAACTTTTCCTGAGAGCCGCCTTACCAGCGCTGGCAGCAGCCTTTGCTTCAGGTGTTGAAGGCGTCCACTCTCCAGTATGCCACCAGTCCAAAATGTCATCGCCATAGGGGTCAGTGATAGTGCCCCACCTCGCCCCCATCCCCCCATAAAGATTCCTCGACGCCTCCCCAAAATAAACCGGATCCCGTTGCAACCACCGCCCCGTATAGGGGTCGTATTGCCGGTGCAATTCAAGCTCTTTGATCGATGTTGCATTGGCCTGTGGACAACCTTGCGACACTGCTCCGAAGCCAAAGGTGAAGTGGTATGTGACGCTGGAGTACTGCGACTGAGTGCTGACCACCGCACCCTCAATATCGACCGGCCAGTCCAGCACTGCCTTCATCTCACTCCACCGCTGTCATTGATCTGAGGGGGGGTGTGATTTGTGACCCGACACTGCCTTGAGCTGTTCTTTTGGATTCCAGCCGGGTGGCGGTAAACTGTTCCCGCGATCCCACACACAGCCGCCCTTTATCCACTCTTGTCTCCACGTCTCGTATGTAAAACCACGATCTTCATCTGAGACACCGAATTGGAATCCGCAAGATGGACATATTTCATATGAACCACCAGAATTTTTGGAGCGAGGCGGTTCACAAAGCGAAGGAAAGCCACATACTGGGCATTGATACTTGCTTGATGTCATTTTGAAACCCCCGGCTGATCATTCCAATATGCCTCACCACGCTTTGGCTTGAAGAATGTCTTAGTTGAAGAACTCGTACCCGGTACCATTTTGAATTGATCCCGACAAAGCCGCCTCCAAAATTCATTGTTCTTACTCTCTCACGCTCCTGCCCCACCATTCTAGGTCATCACGAGCATGATTCCCTGGTGTTCATCGCTAGCAGAAATGAAAAATCTGTACTCACTACAGACTCCTCCCCGGACAGCGTGAATTGCTGATTGAATTTGGCCTTGGCCCTATTCCTGTCGCCTTGGTCGCCCATGCAGGGACACCACAGCCCAGGTGCCGCGGCCTGTTTCAATGATGGAGCGGGGTAGTTGGGCATTGGGGGGAAGTGAATCTTGCATCTGGACCTGATAGTCCTTGCAGATCCGCCGGGAGCTGGATTCGAAGATCACCTTCATTCCACCTACCCTTTCCCAGGACTCTTCCGTGATCCCTGAACGCTCATGGCAAAGTTTCAGGAGCTCTTTTGGATCCAGCTTCCCAAACATCGTGGATCGGTCCAGTAAAGCTGGTGCCATCAGCCTTGGCACCCTGTCCAGGGTGCGCCTATTGTCTTCCGGGTGCCAATACGGCATCGGCCCACGCCTCTTGTACTCCCTCCGGCCCTGATGCACCAAGGGCATAAGCCTCTTGTCAGATAGATCCCACCCCAATCCCCGGGCCACCCTGAATTCTTCCGGCAGTCTTCCCGCATACCCCACCCGCTTGGATCTCGCGATGATCTGCTGGACATCTGTTTCAGACAGTAACCTACCTGTGCGCTTCATCTGCAAGATGACATCCTTCTCTGTCACCAGCGGAAATGCTCCATGAGCATACTCACCGGCATTCCGGCACAGCCTGGCCCTTACGGGATTATTCAATATGTAGACAATGTTGATCACAAACTGACGACCATCTCGGATTTCTTTTGTTTTGAAACCATACTGCCAGAAGGCACCCTTCCTGCCGTAGGCGATGTTGTAGTACTTTGCGAATTCACGCTTTACGTCCCTGAGAAAACACGAAATGGCGTCCGGGTCAACCTCTGAATTCTCGAGCATCATGTGCAGGTGATTGCTCATGATGCTGAACGCTATGATCTTGACCCCGTACTTTTTCTTGTACTGCACACAATAAGCTTCAAAGACCTGCAGGTCTTCATCATGCACCAGGGTGAATGCATCACCCGTCGTCTTGAACCAGGCATGGTGCATGGATCCGGGGGTGATGTTTCTTGAATACCGTCCCATTCCTTCATGAATACACCGTGCGGGGACATCTTCAGAGGCTGTTTTAGACGCTGATTGAATGGATGACTTTCAATCAAATAATTAATGCAAGGAGTTGATGTCAAAGGATTTAAATGTGTACCGGGTACGAGTTTCATCCCGGGTACGAGTTTCATAGGATTTAAATGTGTACCGGGTACGTGATTCTTGATTCTTACCAATTACCAACATCATCCTCCGCATACTCTTCACTTGAATATCCTCCACTACGGTAGTCTTCACCCCCATTAGTTCCAAAATGAGCCATTGTTCCAGGCTCAGCATGATAGCACTGTCCATAATCATTCAAATCTGGTCCAGCAGACCAGAGATTAAAAAGCTTTGAATTACCAGGAAAATTGTTTGTGGCATCGCGGGCTGTTGTAGGCGGGTATGTTGACGGTGGCATTGGGAACATTCGATTAAAATCAGATGCATTTCGTGGCGTTCGACGATAATGAATTCGGTTCCCCCACACATCACCTTCATGATCGGAGTCAAATTTGTATTTTGAAGGTTCGTAGAACGAATAATATGAGTCTTGCAACGAAGTGCCGTTACGTTTAGATAACTTCACACCATACATGAGTTGATGCAGATACCCCTGTCCATTTTCAGCGTAAGCAGAAGCACTGTTAGGCATATAGGATCTCAAAGTCTCAGGAAATCTCAATGTTTTACTATGATAAGAAATTATTGCAGCATGCAAGTTATTAATGATTTGCTTCACCTCTAGCACCTGTTCTCTTTTATGTGAGTTGCTGATCATGACTAATGAAATGCCGGAAAGTGCTCCTATGATTGCGATAACCATAAGTAGTTCAACAAGACTAAATCCGGAAGAATGACTTTTTAAATTTTCATGCCTCATCTACCGCCCCACCGTCACCATCGCCGGCTTCTGCCCCGACAGGCGGTAGATCGAAATCTCGGCCGCCAGGCGGCCCGCGGCCTCGGCATAGTCACGAGCGGCATCATCGGAATGCAGGCACGGCGGTTCGCCGCTATCGCCGCCGGTGCGGATTTCAAGGCGAATGGGGATACGGGCCAGAAGGGGCACGCCCGTCTTCCGGGCCTCTTCAGCCAAACCGCCATGGCCGAAGATATGGCTTTCATGTTGGCACGAGGGGCAACGGTAGAAGCTCATGTTCTCGATCATCCCCAGCACCTTGGTGCCCACGGTCTTGAACATCGCCAGGCACTTGCGCACATCCTCCAGTGCCACATCCTGCGGGGTGGACACCACCACGGCCCCCGTAAGGGGAATCAGCTGGCTTAGCGAGATCTGAACGTCGCCGGTGCCCGGAGGCAGGTCGATGATGAGGTAATCAAGGTCGCCCCAGGCCACATCCGCCAGGCACTGCCTCATGGCCTTGTGGAGCATGGGGCCGCGCCACACAACCGCCTGGCCCTCCTCAAGGAAGAACCCCAGGCTCATGATCTTGATGCCATGGGCCTCGGCAGGAATGAGTACACCGTTCACGACTTCGGGCTTGTGGCCCTTGAGGCCCGTCATAAGGGGAATGGAGGGCCCATACACATCGGCATCCAGCAAGCCCACCTTGGCCCCCGATTGTGCGAGGCTGACAGCCAGGTTCACGGCCGTGGTGCTCTTGCCCACACCGCCCTTGCCGCTGGCCACGGCAATGAAATTCTTCACCCCCTCCGCGATGGGCCCTTTAGTCTCCCCCACCGTGCGAGCATCCATGCGCACTTCAATGCGCCCGACGCCAGGAATCTTTTCCACCGCTGAGCGCACATCCTGCTCGATCTTGGCCTTGAGGGGGCAGGCCGGCGTGGTGAGCTCCACCGTAAGCGAGACATCCTGGCCCTTGACCTCGATGCGGGGAATCATCCCCAGTTCCAGAAGGGGTTTCTTGAGGTCAGGATCCTCCACATGGCGGAGGGCCTGCCGAACATCATCGGCCGTCAACGGCATGTCAGGCGAGTTTTTCGAACTTCTTGGCGTCTTCGTTGAACTTCGCGATGCCCGCCTCGGTGAGCGGATGGATGGCCATCTGCTGGAGGACCTTTGAGGGCACCGTGGCGATATGGGCCCCGAGCTTGGCGGAATCGAGCACATGCTGGGTGTGGCGGATGGAGGCCACGATGACCTCGGTGCTGATCTCGGGCTGGTTGCCGAAGATCTCCATGATCTCGCTGATCACGCCCATACCCTCGGCACCAATGTCGTCGAGTCGGCCGACGAAGGGGCACACATAGGTGGCCCCGGCCTTGGCAGCCAGAAGTGCCTGGGCGGCCGAGAAGATCAGGGTGATGTTGGTGGGGATGCCTTCCTTCTGGAACACGTTCGCGGCCTGCAGACCCTCGGTGCAGAAGGGGATCTTCACCACGATATTCTTGGCCCAGCCATGGTAGCGGCGGCCCTCGGCCAGGATGTCGTCCTTTTTGAGCGACAGCGTCTCGGCATGCACAGGGCCCTTCACAAAGGAGGCGATCTCGCGGATCACCTTCTCCATTCCCTTGCCTTCCTTAGCGATCAGGGTGGGGTTGGTGGTGACGCCATCACAGAGGCCCAACTCGGCGGCGGACTTGATCTCGGCAAGATTGGCGCTGTCGACGTAGATTTTCATTCTTCAGCTCCGCGTGGCTGTCTTGCGGGCCTTGGAGACGGGTTTGGCCGTCTTGGCCTGGGGCTTCGCCGCCTTGGTGGCCCCCCCACTGCGCGACACCATGGTGTGGGCCACAATCTTCCAGCTCAGTCCTGTGCCTGTCTTTTTGGCCAGCTTGCACATCTCCATGTGGATGTCGATGGGGCTCTTGAAGCTCTCATAGAGGTTCTTGGCCTTGGTGCCGTTGCAGTAGCAACCGTTGTGGCTCTTGAGCTCACGAGAAGTGATCTGGTTCACCTGGGCCTTGCCGTTCTTGAACTTGACCAGGCGGCTCTCGCTCAGGGGCAGTTTCTTGAGCTCCTCGCGGATGCGCTCGAGTTCCTTCTCGAACAGGGAAACCTCGAGGATGGAAATGGGGGTCTCGCCACCGATACGGTGAAAGAGGGGGAATTTGGATCCCGGCTTGCTGTTCTCGAGGGTCTGGCTGATGGTCTCAACCGTGCTGCCGATCGCTTCCCAGCACCCATTGCAACGTTCCTCGGGGTATTCCTCTGACACATCGTTGGCCAGGCGCACTGTGACAACCTTGTCAGGCGCAGCAGAATACTTCATGTAGAGGTGGGCCTTCGCCATGAATCGTCCTTTCGTGACTTTGTGAAAAGGGCGTATATTTTATACCATTTGTGATGCTCTTGCCACGGTATAGACCCCCCTTTCGCCCCTGGCAGATCCTTATCGCCCTTTTCTGCATTCAATTGTCTTGGATCACGTATTGGGGCATCACCAACCAGACTCTGGTGAAAGGAGGGGAAGAAGCCTTCCTGTCGTGGGACTGGAAAAATTACCGTGATTTTGGCCTTCATTTCAAGGCGGTCTGCTTGACCGGGAGCTTTCCACGAGGCGAGCGCTTGGATCCCTCACCTCCCTCGCCACCCGTCTTCAACCATATCGGCGCTTTCTGGTGGCCACCCCTTTTGCCGGCCTGGCTGGCCCTTGTCCACACTCTGGGTGTTCCTTCGGAAGCCCTGCCATGGACGGTGGCCCTGTGGACCGCCACCACAGCCCCCCTGATGTTTCTTCTCCTCAGGATGAAGTTCGGGCTCAAGGCCTCCTTCCTCACGGCCCTCGTGACGGCGCTGTATCCGGGATTCCTGCTTCGATCGTTCCAGATGTCGGAGTGTTTCAGCCTACCCCTACTCCTACTTTTCTTCCGCAGTTTTCTCTCGAACGCCAGGCCCCTCCGCACGGGATGGCTGGGAGGACTCTGCACCCTGGCCCGCTTTCCGAACGGGGTCCTGGCCCTGCTGTTGATCCCTGGGCTCTTCAGAAAAGAATCGCGCCGAAGCGCTGTTCTCAGTCTGGGCGTGATGGCCCTTGTGCTGTTGCCATGGATGACACGCAACAAGATCCTGCTCGACCGCTTCACCCTCAGTGTGAACGGCCCCTATCTCCTGTATGCCTCGAATCACCCCGTCATCTGGGACAGGCCTCCCGGCCTGACGGCCTATGGCAGTGAGGGTCGGGGCACCTTCCTATCCTTCCCCATCGTGTTCTCACCGCAGTGCTTCCCGGACAAAAAGGATCTTTTGGGCCCCGATGCCAACCCACGAAACCCCGAGGACATCCTGGAAATCCTGGCCGTCAAGCCGGTGACCGAACTCACCGACCTCTTCCAGCGCCAATTCATCGAAGCCCTGTCCGCCAGGCCCTGGGATGGCCTGGCCGAGATCCCCTGGAAGTTCCGCCGCCTTATGCATTGGCATCTCCAGAACCTTCCCGACGAACCCTTCTGGTTCATTCCCTTGGCCTGGATTCTGCAAGGGGCCATTTGGGGGCTGATCGTTGCCCCATCGCCATGGAGGAGACACCTCTTCCTTTTCATGCTCACCCAAGTGGCCGTGGCGGCCCTGTTCTATGGCAATGACAGGTTCAGGACAGGGCTGGACCTGGCCCTGCTGGTCGCCCTGGGTTCCATCCTCAACAGGATAGAAGCGCGCAAAGGGTGACCTTCCCCTAAAATGAGGGCATGAAACTGCGTGGTCCAAAGCCCAAGGGACGAGACTCTTCCGAACGCGTGCAAAAGGCCCTGGCCTCCGCCGGACTGGGTTCTCGCCGGGCCTGTGAAACCCTGATCATCGAGGGACGGGTCACGATCAATGGCGAACCCTGCAAGCTGGGTGACAGCGTGTTGCCGGGTGACGACCTCCGTGTGGATGGCGAGCGTGTGAAGCCCGCCGGCTCCACCGTCCTGCTCCTGAACAAACCCAAGGGCTACCTCTGCACCGACGACCAGACCCGGGGCGACCTGCGAGCCGTGGACCTCCTGCCCCCCTCCAACCTGCGCCTGTTCTCGGTGGGCCGGCTGGACCGCGATTACGAAGGGCTCCTTCTATTCACCAACAACGGCGAACTCTGCCAACGCCTGACCCACCCCAAGTTCCGCGTGAAGAAACTTTACGAGGTCACGGTGCCGGCCCGCATGAGTGACGAGGAGATCGACAAGATGGCCCAGGGCGTATGGCTCAGCGAGGGTCGCACAGCCCCGATGGAAGTGAGGATCCGCAAGCGTTCGGCCCACAAAACATTGCTCACCGTCGAGGCCCGCGAGCAAAGGCAACGCCTGATTCCCCGAGTGCTTGCCAAACTCGGGCACCATGTCTCGAGAGTCCGCCGCATCAGCATGGGCCCGCTGAAGCTCGGCGGGCTCAAGACAGGCGCCTGCCGCAGCCTGACCCGTGAGGAACTCCGGGACCTCGAAAAACTCGCTGAAGGCGGGGCATGAAGAAATCCAGCCGCCTGATGGAGGTCACAGGGGTGACCGACCTGGGTGGACGGCGTTTCCGCCTGCGCCTGAAGGCTGACGCCTTGCACATGAAAGCCGAGCCCGGCCAATTCTTCAACATCGCCTTCGAAGACGGCAATCCCTACCTCCCTCGCCCCTTCTCCATCTATGAGATGCACCGCGACACGAATGAGATCTCTTTCCTGATTGCGGCGGTGGGCGTGGGCACAAGACGACTTCAATCCTGCCGCCCAGGCGACACTCTTCGCCTCACGGGCCCTCTGGGTAACACCTTCCCCGTGGATCCCAAGGCTACCCACCACCTCCACGTGGCCGGCAGCATCGGACTGGCTCCCTTTATCGAGCTGTCGCTTGCGATCGAAAAGGCCAGGCCCGGTGTGCGCCAGACACTGATTTACGGTGCCCGCACGGCCGCCGAATTGGTGGACATGAAGTTTCTGGAAAACTATCCCTGGAAGATCGTGGGTGTCACTGATGACGGTACCAGGGGCCGCAAGGGTCGGGTCACGGATGTTCTCAAGGAACTCCTGGGAGCCGAGGGCACGGTGGTGTATGCCTGTGGTCCCCACCCCATGCTGGATGCCGTCCGTGCCCTTTGCGGCACCACACCCTGCTGGCTTTCGTTGGAAGAACGGATGGCCTGTGGCATGGGGATCTGCAAGGGTTGCGTGATCCACCACGATTCGATGGAGCCCCCCCTCCCCACGGTGTGCAAAAGCGGCCCCATTTTCAGTGCCCGTGCTCTGGCTACAATGCACCCATGACCAAGGTCGCCCTGGCCTATAGCGGTTCCATCGACACCACGCTCTGCGTGCATTGGCTCAAGGAACACCACAATTTGGATGTGATCGCCCTGAGCGTGGATGTGGGCCTCCGGACGGATGTGATGCTCCTCGGAGACAGGGCGGTGAAGGCGGGCGCCGCATCGGCCAGCATCCTCGACCTCCGCGAGGACTTCTGCAAGGAATTTGTCTCCAGTGCGTTGGCGGCCAACCTGCAGGCCCGCGGTGGCGACCCCCACGCCATTGCCCTGGGCCGCCCCATCATCTGCCGCTCCCTGGTGGCTTTGGCCCGCGAGAACGGGGCCCCCTTTGTGGCGCATGGGTGCAAGCCTGAGGGTGACGACATCATCCGCTTCGAGAACGAACTGCGGAACCTTGATCCCAAGCTCAAGATCCTGGCCCCTCTCAAGGAATGGACCCTGGTGACCCCGGCGCAGAAGATGCGCTACGCCCGCGAACACAACCTGCCCGTCGATTTCGACCCGCAGGATGCGGAATGGTCGCTCGATGGCAATGTCTGGGGTACCGTGGGCCTGCTCAAGTCGCCCGACGACACCTGGCAGGCGGCCAATGCTGAAAGTTACCGCATCGTGAAGCCCCTGAGCGCCACGCCCGACGAACCCGAAACCATCACGATCGAATTCGCCAAGGGCGTCCCCGTCGGTCTCAACGGCCAGAAGATGAGCCTGCTGGACATCATCCTGGACCTGAACGAAAGAGGCGGCCGCCATGGCGTGGGCCACCTCGACCTCGTGTACCACAAGATTTCCAACACCAAGAGCCGCAAGGTCATCGAGTGTCCTGCCGCCAACATCCTGCTCAAGGCCCACATGGCCCTGGAGGAAATCGTGCACGACAGGGAGACCATCTCCTTCAACCGTCTGGCCTCCGAGCGCTTCCAGCGCCTGGTGGCCCAGGGCTATTGGTTCTCCCGCCTCAGGGAATCCCTCGATACCTACTTCCGCGACATGCAAGCCAACACTACGGGTGATGTGAGAATGACCCTGTTCAAGGGCAATGCCGTGGTGGAGGGCCGGCGCAGCCCTCATTCGCTGTTCCCCTCGGGCCGCCAGGCCGGTGTGGGCCAGCTCCACCTCAGGCCCGCCTCACCAGCCTCGCTCCGCCGCCGCCACAATGGGCCCTCGCAAGGCTGAACGCGGGCAGATCCTTGTTGTGGAGTTGGCCGGAATCCTTCTGGCCGCCGTCCTGTTCATCGAGGCCTCCCACCTGGCGGACGGCCTGGCCCTCCGTCAAAGGGAACAGCTGGCCGCAGACCTTGCCGCCCTGAGTGCCGCCCGCGTGAGAGCCGAGACATTGGAGGCCGTGGCCCTGGTGAACCGCACCATGCTCATGCAAACCCAGGTCCTTGTGGCTGTTCTCAGTGCGCCCCTGGTTTTGGCCGCGTCTGTGGTGGGCCTCCCCCTCGTTCCGGCGGCCACGGCCTTTGCCAAGAAGACGGCCCCACGGATCATCAAGGGCCTGAAGCGTCTTTCTTCCTTCGAATCCCTCTTGGCCAAGGGGGCACCCTCCCTTGCCGCCGCGGCAGCCCAATGGGCGGCCCGCAACAATGGTCTGTCACTGGCTCTCACGCATCCCCACAAACCCCTGGCCCTCCAGAAGGACCCCCAGCGTTTCCTTTCCGATGTGGTGGCATCATTCACAGACAACCCCCTCCTCCGGCGTCTTCCTTCCCCTGTGCGCATGGCCACCCGAACCATAGAAACGAAAAGGAAGGTGGAGGACAAGGTGGACAGCCTGGAAGACCTAGTGAACCGCGCATCCGTCAAGATTCCCGAGAGTGCCGGCGCCCAGGGTGCCAAGGCCCTTGAGGAACACAGGAGCCTTCTGGGACGCCTCGGCCTCAACACAATGATCCCCTCCCCCCTCTACCTCACAAAACTTCCCGGGGAGGATCGTGTGGATGTGGCCTGCCGAACCTCGTCTGGCGCGTGGAGACTGGCCAGCGCCAGGATCCGGCACCCGGCCCTGGCCGACACGGCATCCCTGTCGTCGACCCACAACCTGTATGAGGATGGAGCCGTGGCGGCTGAACCCCACAACGGATTCCAGGTTGAACTCTGCGCTGTTCCGGGGCCCGAGGAATTCCCGATGGTGGCCTCCATGGTGAGCCAATTGGGCAAGGCCCTTGAAGGTGCCATGCCTGCGGGAAAGACCACTGCATCACGAAGGAGCCGTTGGTGGCCCATACATCACTAACCCCCTCCTCAGCCCTCCCCTTCCGGGGGCGGGAGAGAAGACAGGGACAAGCCTTGGTTGAAACGGTGCTCATGCTGCCCCTGTTTGCCGTGGCCTTCTGGGGTTTCGGCACCCTTCATGAAAGGGCCCTCAGTGATTTTGAATCCACCCGCTCCCTGCGGACCCTGCTGACCTTCATCGACAAGGGGGCCAACCCCCGCAGTGCCTTCTCTCCCCGCCAGCAATGGCGCCTCACATCCCTCCGCGTGGATGAGGGTGCCGAAGGACTGACCCGGATGCTGGGATCCATGGCCCGTCAATCCGGCATGCCAACCCCGCCCTACTTGGTGGAGGTGCGCCATGCCAGTTTCACCATCGAACGCCCGGGTCTTTGGCCCGACAAACTCCACCAAGGCCGCATCCTTGTGCCGGGGGCCTTTCGATCGAAGGCTACTCTCTGGATGACCCTGGCCGCCTTTTCGGGCCTGGTGACCCGCTGACCATGACAGACCCACAGGAGAAACCCATGAGCAAACCCTGGCCCTTCATTCTGGCCCTTGTCACGGCCGTCGTTTCCTTTGCACTATTGAAAGTCCAGGAATCCCGGCGGGAAGGCGAGATCCTCGGAGACATGGTCACGGTGGTGTCGGCCGAAATGGAGATCCTACCCGGCGACACCCTCACCCGCGAGAACCTGATGCCCCTGGAAGTTCCCCGGCGTTTCCTGACCGACAAGACTCTGCTCGCCTCCGATGTCCCCCAGCTCCTGGGGCAGAAGGCGGTCCGGAAAGTGCCCAAGGGTTCCCAACTGACCCATGACGACCTCGCCGAATACCGCATGCACCTGAGCGACGATGTGCCCAAGGGCCGCAGGGCCTTCACCATCTCCCTCGACCCCACAGGCACCCAGGCCGGACAACTGCGGCCCGGCGACCGGGTGGATGTCATCGGCGTCTTCGATGAAAGCGAAGGGGCCCGTGCCCGCACTCTGCTCCAGAACATCGGAGTGATGGCCATCGGCGGACGCCGCCTGGATGGCATCCTGGAGGACTCTTCCACCGACGTCACATTGGACCTCGATCCTTCTCAATGTGAGACACTGGCCCTGGCCGTGGGGTTGGGAAGGCTCACCCTATCTCTACGGAATCCCCAGGATGCTGGAAGCGCCTCCTTGCCAGGGGCCACCGAACGGGCACTGAGGCGGGAATAGGTGATCTCACTCCAGCAAGGCAAGGGTCAAGTGCATCATTGTTCCTTGGGGATGGAAGTGGTGATCACCCGCTTTTGGCCCTTGTGTAGAACCGTCAGGGTGAAGGTTGAGTTCCAGCCGGTTTTGTTCAGGTGTTCCTGAAGTTCATCAAGTTCACAGATGGTCTGGTCGTTGAATTTCAGGATCACATCCCCTGGTACCAGTTGCTCCTTTTGAGCCACTGAGATTTCCTCCATATTTTGCACGATAACTCCGCCTTCGAAGTCAAGTTGGTCTTCAAGCGTTTCCATGAGCAGATCTGTTTCCGACACTGTCACAGCCAGATTCTGGTTCAATACCATCTCCTGGGTCGAGAATTCGTCATCTGTCTTGTCAAGCGGTCTGAGTTCTTCCGAAGTCCAATCCAACGTGACGCGGATGATCAAGGGAGAATTGTGGCGGATCACATGAAAGAGCACGTCCTCGCCCGACTTCATGCCATTCAAGAGAGTTCGGAGCTCCTCGCTGTTCTTGAAAGTTATCCCGTTGATCGAGATGATGATATCGTTGGCTCGCAGTCGATCCGAGGTGAGAGAACCCTCTGTAATATCATTAGCGGTTGTTCCAATGACGATGGCCCCTCCCTCAAAGTGAATGTTCAGGTGCGCCTTCAACTGATCGAAAGTTAGATCTTCAGCGGGCAAAATGCCAAGATTGGGGCCTGCCGCATTGGGCGGGGTTGCGGGGGCTTCAGCGCTAAAAGCATCCTGTTCCGTGGCCTTGAGGTTGACTTCCTGGGTAGGGTCTAGGCGGGGAACCTCACGGGAGGGCGTCACGGCCATGGCAGGCTTGGAGGGTTCAATGGCCACGATGGTGGCATTGGGTGTCGTCGGTGGGTCCTCTGACAATAATATCCACAATGAAAATGCCAAGACTACCGCCACCAGAAAGATAACGATCATACGAATAGAAGCAAGGATACTTGCTGGCATTATCTTGACTTCCCCTAATTGGTTTCGTCCATGTTGAGAGACAATGTCAATGATGCCCCATTCATTCCCATTGGAATGAAAGCACCTTTTCACCTCTGGCCGGTGCGATTAACACTGTGATGTCGTCGATGAGCGGGGTGGAATAGCAGGATCGCGCGGAAGGTGTGCTGCCCACGGCAAAATCAAGCTTGAGACTCATCGCACGCGGGTCGGCCGGGATGATGAAAGGGCGGTCGAGAACGGCCGCATGACTGTCAAACCTGGGTCGCCCTTGAGTGGCCAATAGATGCGTGCCTGACCCATGTTCCTGCCAGGATCCAACGCTCAGAATGTTACCCAGTGAAGGATCGTGCCTTTGCCAGCGAGCTTCCAGCACCATCTGATCGACATCGTCTGGCCCGGGCTCGTTGGCACGCAAGATGTAGTCCTGCGATGCCTCGTCCCACTTCAGGGCACCGGATCCAGGGACGTCATCCCAGAACTGGTGGAACTGTGGCAGATACGCCGTCCAGGCAGTTGCCAGGACGATGTCACCTTGTTTGCCCACCACCTGTAGGGGGAACAGCCTGGAATTATCGCCATCTATACCCCTCGTGGTGGAGGGCAACGGCGCTGATTTGTAATTGGGAATATTGGCTACAAAGCCACCATCGGCATGCAGGAGCCTCGGGTCAGCCCTGTCTGCAATACGAATGTCCATGAAGGCCCCATCGGCGCAGTACTTGTAACTAGGGAAACTGCGCTGGGCATCGGCGGGGTCATACCCGCAGATGCCTGTCGGGGCCCCACCGAAGAAAAGTTTATTGGAGGCATGGTGCATCCAATGCATCACCTCGCTGGAGGGGCGGCCTGTTACGGGGTGGGGCTTGTAGCCAGCGTAGCCGGAGTACCCACCAAGGGCACCAAAACAGTACTCGACTGAAGGAGTTACCTGCCCGTTGTAAAATTTGTCAGGCGTCCGCACCATTGCTGTTTCCATGCTGAAACCTTTGACAGTTTTCCCCTGGACAGATTGGAAGGAAAAATCAGCAACGGGCATCAAGCCAAGCCAACCGACACCTTGACCTTCATGAGGAATGATGGGGTAATAAAATGATGATTGCGCCAATTCTTCAAACCAACATGTGCCAGGAACCGTATCAGAATTCCCGTGAAAATCCCAAAACTGGAGAGGAGGTAAATTCTGAATGAAGGGTGTGGTCCCATAAACGTTGGCATCATAAACCCAATTATTTGAGTACTCAGGAAAGAAATCCTGACTGAGAAAGAGCCCGTTGTAGTTCCAGTTGGAGGCCTCCGCAGGGCTATCGCCTGTCACCACAGAGCGCCTCAGCGTGCCATTGTGGTACACAGCGACACAGCCACCCTTGGCCATGTTGCCAAAGACATTGGTGCCGTATGTCAACAGGTCCTTCATATTACGCCAGGCAATCAGGATGTGGTTCCAGCGTCCATGGCGCATCATGGCCATGGGATCACAGTATTCATCAACAGGACCCAATCCAAAATTCACATCAGTGGGGTCTGTGACAACAGGATGATCCAACCTGAAGCTCTTGCACACCGTATGAGCACCGGTACTGAAGCGTGTGGTCGTGAGCTCATCCGAAACTGGGCTGTCATCCCATCGAAGATTTCTTGCTGGTGGCGGCTGGTCAACAAAGAGGTGCCGAAACCTGTTGCCAGGAACCGAGGTATCGTTGAAGGAAATAGCCTCGTTTTCGTACAAGTTAAGAGTATCGGCACCCGTGTACTGGTATGCAACCGCAGACGATGGAATCGACACAATCTGTCTATAGACGACAGAGCCCACCGGAGTACCTGGAACTGTGATACCAGGGGTTGTCTCACGGACCAATGCCACCTTGAACTCAAGCCATAATTTATCTGGAACATAATGCTGAAAATGCTGACTTGATCCATTGATCCTCATGGTCCGCGCCGTCAAATAATCATTCACAGGCAAATTGCCACATAGAAGGTTGCCATAACCGATGATTGTGCCTGAGGCATCCACCTGTGGCATGCCCTTCATGGCATCAAAGGGAAACAGGTTATTGAAGGGATCCAACTGTGGCATCATCCCCAGTGAATGGATCCAAGGCCTTCCTGCATGCCAATACTGACTGGGAAGAACCATCCATGGAGAACCCATGGTCCTGAGTTGAGAGTACCCCACGGGAAAGAATTTGGAGTGCGAAGCTCCAGCCCTCTCCCACATATTGCCCCAGAGTAGACGAATATTACAGCGATACAGCCCCCCCCCGTGGATGGGCAGGGGCACACCCATTCCCACAAGCCCAGTTGAAATGTCAGAATCAATCCTTGATTTGGTTCCGGCATCATTAATGAAAAAGTGATAATCAAAAAGGCAGGCTGGCCCCCTGTCGGCGAGATAGTCGCCTGGCTTTGGGAGTGTCGTTGAGG
>JBFWNO010000053.1:0-17507 GCA_050251015.1 Planctomycetota bacterium | reverse complement strand
AGTGGAGGCGTCCAAGAAACGGATGTCTTCCATCAACTGGATGCCATACATGGCGTCAAGTTGGGGGGCATACTGCCGGAAACGGTGGAAATACATGCCATTGGCTTCGGCCAGCATGGCCATGTTTTGCAAGGTCGAGACTCTGTTGGACTCGATGCGGGCCTGGTGCATGTTCGGGAGACTCAGGGATGCAATGACCACGATGATCACCACCACCACCACGAGCTCCATCAGGCTGATCCCCGAGCGGGGAGCCCCCACCCGGGGAACCAGCCGACCTCTCACGCCACCTGACATCAATCGGCGTCGAGCAGGCAAACCTCGGTCACCTCAACAATGCGGATGGGTCCGGCGTTGTTCACGACCTTGCCGCGGATCCCAACCTTCTTGCCGGAATACTTGTCGAGGTCGATGAGGATCACATTCTCGGCACCCCTGGCACTGCGCAAGTAATAGAGAGTCCTGTCGCCCACGTCAACGCGGTGCGTGACCTTGAGGCCTGAATTTTCCTCGTTCACTATCAGGCCGGCAGCCAGGTAACCCCCTGCCTGTCCGAAACGCTGGAGCTGGGTGATCTCTTCGTTGCGCGACTTGCGGATCTCGGCGATCTTCTCTTCATAGGCCTTGCGGATCTTGAGAATATCCGACATCGGAGCGATGGACTTGCTGTCCTCTGATGAGGCGGTTTCGGGGTCGGTCGCCTCGGGATTGGCGGTTGACTCGACAGGGGCCTCGGCGGTTTCGGGTGCAGGATCGGCCTTGGCGAGCGTGAGTGTCCCGGCATCCAGGGCTTCCTTCACGAAATGGGAATGGATGTATCCGGAGATGCCGGCTGGAGCCTCCACACGGATCCACTGGGGATGGCTCTCAATCACCTTAAGTCTTGTGCCCTTGTCCACGGTGCCCAGGGATGAAGATTTGGTGGTGGCAGCGCCCCTGAGGACCACCCTGTCGGCATTGATCTCGACATGGGTGTCGTCGACAGAGGTCGTGAATTCGCGGGAAATCCACACGGGCAGGGGAGCCTCGACCAATTCAATTTTGAGCCACTCACCGCTGTGCCCTGTCACGCGGACCCTGGCGCCACGCTCAAGAACGGTGAGGATGTGGTAGTTCACGCCTTCGCCCGAACGCACGTTGACCCGGAGCGACCCGGAGGCGCCATCATCGACAAGGCCCAACCATGATGCATTCTCCTGCACGGCGACCGCTTCCGTGGCCTGTCCTTCCGTTGAGGGGACAAGGGCGGTCTCTTCCGCATAGCAGACAGACGCGAAAAACATGAAGGCACTGAAGGTCAAATGGGAACGCATGGCTCTCCTCCTAGTCGGTTAAGCTTTCTTCTCTCGTCAACCAGTCTAGGGTGATGTCCCGTTTTCACTCAAGATTGCGACGTCCTGACGGCCCCCGTTCATGGTGGGGCTGGCCCTATAATGCCCCCATGAGCCAAAGTCAGGAAAACAGATCGATCGTGGTCACGGGAGCCGCCGGCTTCATCGGATCAAACCTCCTTGTATCCCTGGCCCAAGACGTGGAACCCGCCGACCTGGTGGCCGTGGACCTTCTCGACAGCTCCGACAAATGGAAAAACCTGGCTGATTGCCGCTTTTCCCATTATTTCGACCGCGATGAGTTCCTCAGCCGTGCCCTGGAAGACCGCCTGCCAGGGCGGCCACGGGCCGTCTTTCACCTGGGGGCCTGTTCCTCCACCACCGAGCGCGATTCCCGCTTCCTGATGGACACCAACACCCAGTTCACCCTCAAGTTGGCCCAGTGGTGCCTCAACCGGGGCATCCGCTTCATCTATGCCTCCAGCGCGGCCACCTACGGTGACGGATCCAGGGGATATGCCGACGATGACAAAGGCCTTTCAGACTTGCGCCCCCTGAACATGTACGGCTATTCCAAGCAGCTGTTCGACCTGTGGGCCAGCCAGCGCGGATGGTTGGGCACCATCACCGGACTCAAGTTCTTCAATGTCTACGGACCCCGTGAGGCCCACAAGGGCGATATGCGCTCCGTGATCCACAAATCCTGGCCCGAGGCGCGCGACGGCGGCACGGTGAAGCTCTTCAAGTCCCACCGACCCGACTTCAAAGACGGCGAGCAGACCCGCGACTTTGTGCATGTCGACGACTGCGTGGCGGTGATGAAGTGGCTCCTCACCAACCCCAAGGCCACCGGGATTTTCAACCTCGGCAGTGGCGAGGAAAGTTCCTGGAACAAGGTGATCAAAGCCCTGTTCAAGGCCAGCGGGAAACCCGAAAAAATCCAGTACATTGACATGCCCGAATCCATCAGGGACCAGTACCAGTACCGCACCAAGGCCGACATGAAAAAGCTCCGGAAGGCCGGCTACAGCCCGTCCTTCACGGGGATCGAGGAAGGTGTCCAGCGGTATGTCACCTGGCTCAAGGCCCATCCCGGGAGATAGTCATGCCCAGCGAGATCACCCCCGACCATCCCGACTATAAGCTCACCTGTCTCCGGCACTCGGCCGCCCACCTGATGGCCCATGCCATCCAGAAGCTCTGGCCCGACGCCGTGTTCGCCTTCGGCCCCGTGGTGGAGAACGGCTTCTACTACGACTTCCAGTGCTCGCACAGCATCACCCCCGAGGATTTCAAGGCCATCGAGGCCGAAATGGACGCCCTGGTGAAGGCCAAGGCCCCCTTCGAGCGCGAGGAGTGGCCCCGCGAGAAGGCCGAGGCCTTCTTTGCCAAGGCCGGACAGAAGTTCAAGGTGGACCAGATCCAGAAACTGGGGCTCCCGAGCTACAGCGTCTACAAGGAAGGCGACTTCATCGACCTCTGCCGCGGCCCCCACGTGGAGAACACCGCCCCCCTGCGGCACATCAAGCTGATGAATGTCAGCGGCGCCACCTTCCGCGGGGAAGACAAGGGCATCCCCCTCCAGCGGGTGTATGGCACGGCCTGGGAGACGAAGGAAGACCTGAAGGCCCACTTGTTCCGCCTGGAGGAAGCCAAAAAGCGCGACCACCGCAAGCTGGGCACCCAATTGGAGCTGTTTGAGTTCCATTCGGAACTCTCCCCGGGCTCAGCCTTCTGGCTCCCCAAGGGTGCCGCCCTTTGGCGCAAGCTCAGCGACAAGACCATCGACTTCCATTTGCGCGAAGGCTATGTGGAGGTGCGCACCCCCATGGTCTACAACAAGAAGCTCTGGGAAACCTCGGGTCACTGGGCCCATTACCAGGAAAACATGTTTCTCATTCCTGACCCGGAAAACGAACTCAACACTATGGCCCTCAAGCCCATGAACTGCCCCGGGCACATGCTGGTGTTCGGTGGCAAGAAGCGCAGTTACCGTGAACTGCCGATGAGGCTCCACGATCAAAGCCCCCTCCACCGCTTCGAGCGCTCGGGCACCCTCAATGGGCTCCTTCGCGTGCGCAACCTCTGCCAGGATGACGCCCACATCTTTGTGACGGAAGACCAGATCAAGGATGAGGTGGGCCGCGTGCTGTCGATGGTCAAGCGCCTCTACAGCGTCTTCGGCCTGGGGTTCCGCTGTGTGCTCTCCACCCGGCCCGCCAAGATGATGGGCGATCCGGCGCTGTGGGACAAGGCGGAGGCTTCGTTGGAGGCCGTGCTCAAAGACGGCCAATACGAATACAGGATCAATCCCGGCGACGGCGCCTTCTACGGCCCCAAGATCGACTTCCTGGTGAAGGACTCTCTCGAGCGCGAGCACCAGTGCGCCACGCTGCAACTGGATTTCCAGCTTCCCCGGAACTTTGATTTGAAGTACACCGACGACACCAATTCCGAAAAGACCCCCATCGTGATTCACCGGGCTCTTTACGGCTCGTTCGAGCGCTTCATTGCTGTGCTCATCGAGCACTACGCCGGCGCCTTCCCCATGTGGCTCTCCCCCGTGCAGGCGAGGGTGATTCCCGTGGGTCAGGCCCATTTGGATTACGCCTCCAAGGTGCGTGATGTGCTCTCCGCCTCAAAACTGCGGGTCGACTGCGATCTTTCGTCCGACACGCTCGGGGCCAAACTGCGCGGCGGCAAGATGGCCAAGATTCCGTATCTGCTGGTTGTCGGCGATAAGGAGGCCGAGGCGGGTTCTGTCAGCTGGAACCAGTACGGCTCCGATGTGAAAGGCACCTGCACGATGGAGGAGTTTTTGGCGATGGTGAGGCCGGAAGCTGATTTGGATTATTGATTTTTCCGCTTTAAATCAATACCAACCACTCTTTCGTTCAATTTTTTATATAAATCGATAATTGGCGAAAGAAGCCAACAATTCCAATACGCCACGTAATATTCCATGATCCCTTGATGCCCCGGTATTTGAGTGAATGATGAATATGGGGGGTGGTAAGAAATGGTCGAGCGGTCTATCCGAAAAAAAGCGCCACTTCTAAGGGCCGCTACGGATGGCAAGGCGACCACGACTCTGATCAAGGCTTTTCGGGACCTTTCGTTGGCTCCCGACCTGGAGCAGATCATGGCTGTCGTCAAGAATACAGCGCGTGAATTGGTAGAGGCTGATGGTGCCACTTTTGTGTTGAGAGAAGGCGATCTCTGTTATTACGCCGATGAGAGCGCTATTGGCCCATTATGGAAGGGTCACAAATTTCCCATGACTTCCTGTATCAGTGGATGGGTCATGATCCACCGCCAACAGGCCGTGATCCCCGACATCTACGAGGATCCCCGGATCCCAATTGATGCCTACAGCCCCACATTCGTCAAAAGTCTCACCATGACCCCCATTCGATTGGCTGATCCCTTAGGATCGATTGGAACCTATTGGTCCATGCCCCATCAGTCCGATGACACGGAATGCGAACTGCTGCAAACCCTCGCGGAGGCCACCGCCATTGCCGTACAGAGCCTGGAAACCAGAAAAACACTCCAACAAAAGGTGATCGACCTGGACACCGCCCACAACAATTTGTCCCGACTGACATGGTTCGCCTCCCACGACCTCAAGGAGCCCCTGCGGGGCATCCAATTGCAACTCGACCTCCTGCAGAGGGAATTGCCACAGCCGATACCAGAATCGGCAACCATCCTGCTCAGAGGGATGCGTGACACCGCCCAATACTCCAGGCAACTTCTCGAAGACCTCCTGGATATCTCCCATGTGGAAGGCAAGGCTCATACGCCTCGAACATTTCCCGTGATGGAAGTGATCCATCACACTGTCAAACTATTGCAGTCTTTGATCATTGAATCGGAAGCCACCATTCACCACGATGTCCTTCCAACAATTTATGCCGACCCCGTCGAAGTCGGCCGGATTTTCCAAAATCTCCTGGCCAACTCGCTGAAGTACCGACACCCCGATCGCAGGCCAGAAATCCGCATTTCGTGCGCCAATCTTGAAAAAGATTGGCAATTCAGCATTGAAGACAACGGCGTGGGCATCCCCAGGGAACGTTGGCACAAGATCTTCGAGTACTTTTCGCCCATTCCGTCATCCCATTTTCCATTGGGACGCGGACTGGGTTTGGCCATCTGTCGAAAGGTTGTCCAGAACCACGGGGGGAAAATATGGATACAGTCTTCTTCAGACAAAGGAACCCATGTCTCGTTCACCTTGCGCAAGGTCAGGGAGGAATCATGAAATCCGCTCCGATCAAATCTTGCCACATCATGCTTGTGGAAGATTCACCATTTGATGCCAATTTTTTCAAATTCACACTCCAGAAATCAGAATTGCCCATCACACTCACTCTCAAGCACGATGGGGAGGATGCGTTAGCAACTCTGCGCGAATCATTCACCAACCCTACAACGAACATCCAGAAATTCGATGCGGTCATCCTGGATCTGAGCATGCCGGGGTTCAGCGGCATCGAGTTTCTCGAGCAAAGCTGGCAGCTCAGGAAGGAGCATCCCATCATGGTGCTGGTTCTTTCGGGGTCCAACAATGCCAATGACAAGGAAATCTGCCGCAAGTGGGGTGCGACGGACTATTTCATCAAGCCTTGGGAGCTGGAGGGCTATATTTCCATGCTTAAAGGGCCGATGCGCGAGAAGTTGGCCCTTGTCCGCCCTGATGTGTTTCTCGATGTGCCGTAAGGGGTCATGTGCGAAGGAGATGCCGGTGTCGGATTAGCAATCAGCCTTTGGCCCAAATTTTGGAATGGCTGTCGTAACGCTTCACCACAACCGCCGGATTCCCCGCCACCACAGTGAACGCCTCCACATCCTTGGTCACAATGGCCCCTGCCCCCACCACCGCATGCTTGCCGACAGTAACCCCCGGAAGAATCACGGCCTTGGCCCCCAGCCAAGACCCTTCACAGATGCGGACGGGTTTGGCCTCAGTCACAGGCTGATCAATCACCGGGACATTGGGATCGCGGTACTCATGCCCGTGGTCAGCAATGTAGACATCGTTGCCCATCACCACCTTATCCTCAATCACCACGGACTTGATGCCGGCGAGGTTGCAGCGGTGCCCCATGTGGCATCCTGCGCCGATCTGAACCGTGATGGCATCGGCAGGCACATCGCCACGGGGATGCGCGTAGATGTCCACATCGCGCCCCAGGCGTGAACCGGGGCCTATCGAGACGTTCCCGGGCCTGTAGATGCGTGTGCCGCGCTTGATCTGCACATCCGGCCCGCAGGCCCCCAGGCGGGGAACCCACAACAAAGTACAAACCCAATCACGGAATTCACGGCGCATCAGAAGCCCCCCACCCTGCCCTCCCCCCAAGAGGGGGAGGGAGCCATCATGTCCGTGTAGGGGCGCCGCGCACGGCGCCCTTTTTCCCCGTCACCCCACGATTCAAGGGCGCGCTGCGGCGCGCCACTACGCGGGACCATGAGGTTTTCTGATCAGGAAATCACCAATCGCCATGTATTCAAGCCCGCAGTTGTAGAAGGTTGTCAGCGCATCCTGCGGCGAACACACCATCGGCTCACCGCGTCGGTTGAAACTGGTGTTGATCACCACGGGCACCCCCGTGCGGCGGTGGAAGGCCTTCAAGAGCTTGTAGAAGCGCGGATTGCTCTCGGCTGTCACCACCTGCGGGCGGCCGGAGCCGTCCACATGCACCACCTCGGGGATCTTCGCCTTCCAGGTCGGATTGATGGTGAAGCTGAAGGTCATAAAGGGGGAAGGATGATCGGTCTGGAGAATTTCTTTGGCAAACTCTCCCAAAATCGACGGGCAAAAAGGCCGCCACTTTTCGCGGAACTTCACGCGCTCGTTGATGGTGTCAGCCATCTCGGGGAAGGCCGGCGAACCCAAAATACTGCGGTTCCCAAGCGCCCGGGGCCCATACTCCATGCGCCCCTGCATCCACCCCACCATGGTGCCCTTGGCCAAAAGCTCCGCCACCTTCTCCTCAATATCCTTGCACTCCTCATAAGGGATCATGAAAGTGTCGAGAATGGTTTTGATCTCGGCGCTGGAATATTCCGGACCCAGATAGGCCGACTCCATGGGCTGGAGCTTCTCACCCAGCTGCACCGCCGCATAGGCCGCCGCCCCCAGCGAGGTGCCGGCATCGTTGGAAGCCGGCTGAACCCAGAGGCGCTTCACATCGGGCCGGGCAATCAGGTGCCTGTTCAGGCTCACATTCAGGGCACAGCCCCCGGCAAACGCGAGGTTCCCTGTTTCCTTGAGGACCCCCCCCAGATGCTTGTCCACCAAAGCCATGACACCCTTCACAAAGAGGTCCTGGACTGCGGCGGCAATGTGGTTGTAGGGTTCGCGCATGGCATCGCCCACCCTCGGGGGCCCGAGAAGATCCACCAGCTTCTTCGAATAAAGCTTCCCGTTGTAGCTCTTTGAGCGCGACACCCAGACATAGTCGGGATTCACATGGAAGCCGTCGCCATCCACCCAGGCCACCTTGCTCAAATCGATCTTGGAGCCGTCGCCAAAGGGCGCCATCCCCATGAGCTTGTATTCGCCGTCATTGCTTTCAAACCCCAGATATTCCGTCATTGAGGTGTAGAAGCACCCGAAGGAATGCGGCATATGATCGTTATGGAGAATCTTCAGATTGCGGCCCTCACCCACACAGAACTGGCTGGTGATGTATTCCCCCAGGGCGTCAATGGTCATCACGGCGGCCCTGTCGAAGCCCGAAAGGTGAAAGGAACTGGCCGCATGCGCCAGATGGTGCGGCACATTCATCCAGCGGGTGTGACCGAGGTCGATGCCCGAATGCTTGAGCATCTTGTGGATCTTGCCCTCATATTTGCGGAAGCGCTTGCCCACCTTGAGCCAGGAATTGGCCGCATGCAAAAAACCCTGAGGAACACTGCGGATGAAGTGCCGGGGCGCATTGGCCTTGAACTCATCCAGATTCCAGGGATAGGCCACCGCATCGATGTCGGAGGGTTTCAGGCCAGCCTGCTTCAGGCAGAAGGCCACGGCCTTGGCGGGCGGGGTCTTGTAGGCGTGCTTGGAACGCGTGAAACGCTCTTCCTCGGCGGCAGCCACCACCTTGCCGTCCACAATGATGGCGGCGGAAGTGTCGTGGATGGGTCCCGTGACGCCGAGGATTTTCATCAATCTATTTTAGGGCGAATCACCCGCTCCAGAAGATCCCAGCTTTGGATATTTTTGCGGTGCAGGAAGTAGTTCAGGCCCACTCCAAGGCAGCCCCAGGCATAACGCATGCCCCGGAGCAGGCTGATGGAACTGGCCTCGGCGAAATAGCGCGTCTCCACGCCGATCTGGCAGATGCGGAGCTTGAGCTCCACCATGGGGGCTATGATCTGGTTGTCGAAGACAAAATCATCGGAAAGCTGGCTGATGTCCAGTCGTCGGAGGACCTCCTTCGTGTAGGCCCGGTAGCCGGTGTGGAATTCCGAGAAGTGCGAACCCATGAGGAGATTCTGCGTGAAAGTCAGGGCCTTGTTGACCACAAATTTCAACAGGGGCATCCCCCCCGCCAGCGCACCCCCCTTCACCGGGTCCTGGATGAAGCGGCTGGCAAACACCACATCGGCCTGGTCGAGGAGGATGGGGAAAACCATGTTAGGGATGATGGCGGGGTTGTACTGATTGTCGGGGTGCAGGAGCACCACGATATCGGCCCCGGCCTCGAGGGCCGCACCGTAGCAGGTCTTCTGGTTGGCCCCGTAGCCGCCGTTTTTATCGCGCACGATCACCTTGTGGATGGCGCTCTGCCGCGCCAGTTCCACCGTCTTGTCGGTGGAGCCGTCGTCCACCAGGATGATCTCGTCATAGCACCAGTCGGGAATCCCCGCGAGGGTGGCCGCCAGCGTCTCGGCCGCGTTGTAGGCCGGCATCACGATCACAATCTTCTTGTTGCCCTTGAGATCTTTGACGAGTTTCATGATGGGCTCATTTTACGGGCGATGACAAAGAGCTCGTCGCCCTTGAGGCATCCGGAAAAGGGGTCGCAGAGGCGGTGCAATAGGCGCCAGGGGACGAATCTTGTCCAAGCCGGTACGGCTCCCCAGCTGGATTGAAGGGAGCTCATTTGGGAAGCCGCCATCGAATCATTCTGTGTAGGGGCACCCCTTGTGGGTGCCCGGTCATCAGGGCGACCACAAGGGTCGCCCCTACAAATGCCTACGTCATTGCCATGTGGATTGCGCAATCTCAGCATCAACCACCTCAGGGTGCTGTACAGGGGGAACGTGGGATCCCTCATCTCCAGCACCTCAAAGCCCGCCATCTTCAGGGCCAATCGGGTTTCCTCCACCGTCCAGCGCCGGAGGTGGCCGTAAAACTCGTCATCCCAGCCCCAGGTGGAGGGGCGGTACGGAATGATCACGGCCAGAAGTCCCCCCGATCCAAGGAGATGATGGAACCCCCTGAGGGTTGCCGCCGGATCCGGAAGGTGCTCGAGCACATCAAAGGCCACCACAAGCCCGAAGGCCCCTGCCGGGCCCTGGGGCAGCTCGGCATGGCAGGTCAGGCCTGCGAGGCCGGGATCCTTCTTGAGCCTTTCCCGGGCCTCCGGAGAGGCCTCCACAAGCTCGCCTTCCATCTTCCAGCGGCTCTTCACATGCAAGGCCACATCCCCGGAACCGGCCCCAAAGTCCAGGAACCTTCCTGAGGGTGCCCACCGCCCTAGGGCCCCATCAAGAGCCTCCAGGAACCTCAACTTCAGTGGTGGAAAATTAGCCACTCTTGCGCCAACCCCAGGTCAGGGTTCCCACACCCAGGAGCACCCTCAGGAGGAGCCACTCCCATGGGGCCTGCGACCAGTCGAGTTCGGGGGCCCCCACAAACTTTGCCGTGCCCATCCCCAGCTCCACGGCGATGAAGGTGCCGGGCAGGATGCCGGCCAGGGAGCCGATGAGAAAGGGCTTCGAACGAAATCCCAGGGCCCCGCAGACCGCGTTGCCAAACACAAAGGGACCCGGAAGCATGCGGATGGCAAACACCGCCGTCCACCCCATATGCGTCAGACGAGATTCGATCATCCGCAGCGCCGGCCCGGCATTTTTTTCGAAGTAGGCACGGCCCAGACGGCGGCCCAGGAGCAGGGTCATTTCGGCGGCCACCAGACAACCCACCAGGGCCCAGAAAAAACCCTGCCACCCAAACACAAAGCCCCCGGCGAAACTGAGAATCCCCGTGGGGAAAAACAGGGCGGCCAAAACGATGTAGGTGAGGATGAACAGCAGCTCGGCCGAGGGATAGTCCTTCATCGAGAGGAAGAACTCGGCCCACTGCACCCTCGATAGGCCCCGTCCCGACAGCGGGCCGAACCAGATGGCTCCCCACAAGGCGCCCAGGAAGGAGAGATAGCCCAGGGTCCAGCGCATCAGAACGGTGACCTTCCCTCTTTCAGCACGGCTCTCTCAATGCGGTCGGCAGCCAAGCGTGGCAACACGGGGAAGTGGCGCTCAAAATCATCGCGGGCCTTGGCGGTTTCCTCCTTGATCCGTTGGGCACCCTTCTCGGGGCCTTCCAGGGTCAGGATCGCCCTAGCGCGGTTGGGTTCTCCGGTGGCCGCGTCGGATTCCAGGTCGAGTTGATCGTCGAGCAGGGTGAACCAGCGGCTGGAGGCCCGCACCAGGGGTTCCCAATCGGCGGCGCGGAAGGGCCGTCGACCCCCGGCCGTGGCCACATCCCCGGCCGCGAGGATGGCCATCACCACCTTCACGTTCTTCTGTTCCTCAGCCTGTTCACAGATCCGCAGGGCGCCGGCTCCGTCTCCCCGGGCCACGGCCTCCCCAAATCCCTGGCCGGCCAGCACACTGCGCAGGGCGCAATGGGTGGCCGCGATCCAGGTTCTCAGGATGCCCGAAGCCACTCGACCCTCCCCCGCATCGCCCAACTGGGCGCTCTCGGGCGGGAATCGCCGGAGCACCTCCTGCTGACACAGGACATACCCCTCATGCACCCTGTTCAGGAGGCTGGAGGCCCCCGCCTCGCTCACGGCCGCTTCCTCGAAGAGATAAAAGGCCTCCGGGCGTGAGACCGACTCGTAATGGCGGCGGAACCGCTCGAAGCCCGTCTTGGCCACCAGCAATTCCACCAGGTCATCACCGTGGCGGAAGAGGCTCACCCGAAGGGGCCAGAACGCCGCGCTCAACCCCCGCCGCAGGGCCAGGTCGCGGCCCCAAAGGAGGGCTGTGAAGGACATGGTGGGATCCTTGTGAGGCGCGATACCCTCCACCGGGGCCCATCCGGACAAAGCGCTTTGCAGGGCCCAAAGATCCACCAGACGGCCGACGGAAAACATGCCATGAACCTCTCGGCCTCATTGTACGAGAGGGCTGGGGCCCCAACAGGGCGTGTCTCAGAACTCGGCGTCGCCAGCCACCTCCGTCACCACCGGCTGGATGATGAAGGAGAAGGGCGGCAGGACCCACCAGTAGATGGATTCATTGGATTGGCAGATCTGGAGCGAGGTAGCCCCGTGGGATGAGGCCTCCTTGGAAAAATCGGCCACGGTGTGGGGCACCGTGGCATCCCCCACCAGGGGCTGGAAAAACATCAGGTTGATCCCCAGCCTGGTGCAACGCACATGGGCAAACTTCTTGCCCCGGGCATTGGGCAAGCCTTGAAAGTCCGTGCTGACCTGGGTTCGGGGGCAACCCGAAAGGATGAGGGATACGAACACAAGCAGAGCCACGGCCCATCGATGCTTCATGCCTTCATGGTAAGTCGATGACGCCCCTGGATCAGAGCGTCAATGTGGCCCTGCGTACGGGCTATTCAGCGAGACGCGTGAGCAGTCGCTTCGTCAGCACCCCCACCATCTTCTTGCGGTAGGCCGGAGGCATGGGGACGTTGAGTTTGGGCTGGGTGCTTTCCATGACAACTTTGGCGAGTTCGGCGATGGTGGATTCGGTGAGGGATTTGCCGATGAAGGGACCCGTCACCGTATCCATCATCAGCGGTGTAGTCTCGACCGATCCGACACAGATGGAGAGGCATTCGATGGCGTTCTTCTTGCCCAGCTTCAGGGCCGCGGCCACGCCGGCCACCGGGAAATCCCAGCTTTCCCTTGGACTGAGCTTCATGTAACCCTGCCTGAGCCCCTGGGCCTCCTTGGGGATGGTCACCGAGAGGCAGACCTCATCGGGCGTCTTGATCCAGCGCCTGATGCCATCATGCTTGTAGAGGTCGCGGAGGGCCACCGAGCGCTTGCCCTTTTTGCCCACATACTCGACAGAGGCATTGAGGACCATCATCACCGGAGCGACATCGCTGGAATGGGTGGCAAAGCACTCGCGGTCATTGTCGATGGTCTTGCCATCCACCTTGATCTTGGGGACCACGTGGCAACGGGCGCCATCGGCCTTGAGGCAATAGCCCAGGCTCCGGCGCCAGAAATAGGTCTGGTTCACAAAATGGCAGCGGGTGTCCAGGTGGAGGTTCCCCCCAAGGGTGGCCTGGTTGCGGATGAGGATGGAGGCCACCTGGCTGGCGGCGTCGCCCACGGCGGGCAGGGCCTTCGACAGAGGCGCGTCTTCCGCGATGGCCGTCAGCGTGGCCAGGGCGCCGATCTTGGTGGGCGCAATGTCGGAAAGGCCCTTGATGCCGTTGAGACTCACCATGTGGGGCTTCACGTTGATGCCGCACTTGTAGTTCGGCAGGATGTCGGAGCCGCCGGCGAGCACATCAAACTCGGGGAGCTCCTTGATCAGGGCCTCAAGCTCCTTCACCGACTGGGGCTGGTGCAGGGTGTAGCTGGGAAGGAGCATCGTCATCAGCGTTTCCCCTCGGCCTTCTTGGCCTCGATGGCAGCCAGAATCTTGTCGGGTGTCATGGGCACATCGAAGAGCCTCACCCCCACCGCGTCAAAGATGGCGTTGCCGATGGACGGAATGATGGGGGCCAGGGCGCCCTCGCCGCATTCCTTGGCCCCGAAGGGTCCTTCCGGGTCCTGGCTTTCGATGATGAAGACCTCGATCGGTGGTGTTTCGAAGGTGCTGGGAATTTTGTAATCGAGCAGGCTGGCGTTGAGGATGCGTGCCCCGCGGTAGCGGAGGCCCTCGGAAAGAGCCTGGCCGATGCCCATGTGGATGCTGCCCTCAATCTGCCCTTCCACCGCGAGGGGGTTCAGGGCCTTGCCGCAGTCATGAGCCGCCCAGACCTTGTGCAGTTTCACAAAGCCGGTCTCGGGGTCCACCTCGAGCTCGGTGACGAAGGCGCTGAAGGAATAACTCGGTGAAAGGCCGGCATTGGCACCCTTGAACGCGCCGCCCAGGGGCGGGCTTTCATAACATCCGCTGGCCACCAGGGCGCCCCTGTGGTCGAGGGCCTCATCAAGAGCCTGCTGGAAGGTGACAAAGATGTCGGGACGGCTGTGGCAGTAGATCTTTCCGCCCTTGAAATCGAAGTACTGGGCCGGCATCTTGGTGATCTTGGAGGCCGCATCCGCCAGAAGCTTGCGCACCTCCTCGGCAGCCTTCCGGGCTGCGTTGCCGTTCATGAAGGTGACCCGCGAGGAATAGGAACCCATGTCGGTCGGCGAAATGTCGGTGTCCGCGCTCTTCACGTGGACCTGGCTGACGGGCAATCCCAACACCTCGGCCACACACTGGGCCACAACTGTGTCGCTGCCCTGCCCGATGTCGGCGGCCCCGGTGTGGGCCGTGACCCCCCCGTCCTTGTCGATCTTCAGGTGCACCGTGCTCTGCGGCAGGCGGTCCCAATGGATGGGCAAGGCACTGCCTGAGATGTACATCCCGCAGCCGATGCCGATGCCGCGACCATACGGCATCTTGCCGCGCTTCTTGTCCCATCCGCTGGCTTTGCGCACCGTCTCAATGCCCGCCTTGAGACCATTGGAGGTGATACGGAAGCGGTGGAATTCAGTGAGGGTGTTCTCGGGCAGGATGTTCTGGAGCCGGAGATCGATGGGGTCCATCCCGATGTCTTCGGCCAGCATGTCGAGGAGGGTTTCGGTGGCGAAGCGGGCGTTGACACTGCCGTGACCGCGCATGGCGCCCGAGGGTGGACGGTTGGTGTAGAGGCGGCGTCCGGAATACTTGAAGCTCGGGAGCATGAACGGGCCGTTGCTGAGCACACCGTTGTAGTAGCTGGTGACCACCCCGAAACTGCCGAAGGCTCCCCCGTCAAGCAGGACAGAGCTCTCTAGGCCGGTGATCTTGCCCTTCTTGTCGATGCCCATGCCCACCTTCATCTCTGTGGGATGGCGGCCATGGTGTGTGAGGAAGACCTCTTCACGGTCGAAGGTCACCTTCACGGGACGGCGGACCTTGCGCGAAAGAGCCGCTGCCACGAGTTCATGCGGGAAGGGATCGCTCTTGCCGCCGAAGCCACCCCCCACAGCCGGCTTGATCACCTGGACCTGATGGGCCGGAATCTCGAAGACCTCGCTCAGGGCCCTGTGGAGGTAGTGCACCACCTGCTGGGCGCTGTAGACCACCAGGCGGTCCTCGGAGTTCCAATGCGCGATGGTGGAATGGGGTTCGGTGAATCCATGGTTGCAACCCTGGAACGTGAACTCGTATTCGCGCCAGCTCTTGGAGGAGGCCTTGGCCGCTTGGATGTCGCCGAAATCCTGGTCCACCGCCTTGTGAACATTGGTGCCGGGGTGGTTCTTGTCGGTCTTCTCGTGGACGGGATGCTCCACGGGTTTGAGACCATCCTTGAGGTTCAGGTGCGAAGGGAGGTTTTCATACTCCACCTCGATGGCCCAGGCGGCATCAGCGGCCTGCTGTTCGGTGTCGGCGGCCACCCCCGCTACGCACTCGCCAATGTGATGCACCTTGTCGAGGGCCATGGCCGTTTCGTCGCGACTGATGGGCAACACGCCGAATTTGTTCGGCAATTCGGCTCCCGTCACGATGGCCCGGACTCCCGGCATCTTGGCGGCCTTTGATGTGTCGATGCGCTTGATCTTCGCATGGGGAACGATGGAACGAAGGATCCGGCAGTAGAGCATGCCAGGCAGTTTGATGTCGTCGGTGTAGATGGCTTGGCCGGTGGACTTGCGGTAGCCATCGACAAGGGGAACGGATTGACCCACCACGTTCAACTGCCCATCCCGGTTCAGGTTCTGGGTGTTGCGGGTGGAGCCGCCTCCGGGAACGATCATCGGGCGGCCTTTTTGGACTTGGATGCCAGAGACTTGCTCTTGGCTTTTGGGCTAACTCTCATGTCATCTGCCGCCTTGAGGACGGCATCGTAGATCTTCTGGAATCCCGTGCAACGGCAGAGGTTGCCAGAGAGCCCCTCCTTGAGATCATCCACAGTGGGAGAAGGATTGTCTTTCAAGAGGGCCGCACTGGTCATGATGAAGCCGGGTGTGCAGAACCCGCACTGGCTGCCCAGGCAATCCGCGAAGGCCTTGGAAAGCGGGTGCATGGCCGTTTCGTTGATCCCCTCCAGTGTGGTGATCTCGGCGCCGGTACACTCCAGGGCCAATTTCAGACACGACAGGGTCGGCTGGCCATTGATGAGAACGGTGCAGCAACCACAGGTGCCCATGTCACAGCCCACCTTGGTGGCTGTCAGGTTGAGCTTGTCCCGGAGCACCTGAACCAGCGTGTCCGAGGGTGAGGAGGCCACCTGATGGATGGCTCCGTTCACTTTCAGGGTCAGGACCGTGGCTTGACTCATGATGACGGCCATTTTAAGGGAAAAATGGCGGAGAGGGGGGGATTCGAACCCCCGAGTGGGTTACCCCACTACCGGTTTTCGAAACCGGCCCATTCAACCGCTCTGGCACCTCTCCTAAAGAATCGTTCAGCCTTTGTAGGCACTCGCCCAGGCCTGCCAGGCCTCGACCCCTGCGGATGGGTCTTCGGAAAACGGGTCATAGAGCGGCATGGTCAGGTTGCTGACACGTCGCAAGTGGGAAAGGCCCTCGAGCCGGATCAGGACATTCTTGTCTTTCAAACAATGCACCCACAGTTCCATCCCGCGGGGACTGTGCAGGGCATCCAGGGTTTGTTGGCTGACCAACCTGGCCCGGGCATCCTTGGAATCCGACAAAAAAACCGACAGCAGACAGCCCAAAACCTTGACGTCATGCTCCCAGGCCTCGCCCTGCTTCTGGTGGGGTTCCGCGTTGGCTTGTGTGGACGCGATGAACCGGCTTGCCAGGATACTGACAGCCTTGAATCGAAGGTCCAGGGCTTCGGAGTCCCCCTGCTTTTCAAGGGATTCGACCAAGGCGCAAAGATCCTGCTCCACGGACATCCCAGGGAGTCGGCCCAACTCGTTGAGGGCCTGTCCGCGCGTGTCACGCTTGAAGCCCACACCCTCAACCCAAGGGATGGCCACAGCACTGACCAACAGGCTGCGGGCCCCCGAGGCGTCATCGACAAGGGCAAGTTTCGCCAAGTCCCTGATGATTTCCGCCTTGACGGTTTCATGGGCTCCGCGTGTTTCCAGTTTGGTCTTGAACCGGCCCACCACATCTTGTCTCTCAGCTCCATCGCTTTGGAGGGCGACATGGGTGAGGACCCTGGCGGCAAAGGTCTGGAATGTTGTTTTGGAATGTCCGAGATAGGTGCCCATCCGGCCCTTGAACTCCTGGTAGACCTTGGGGTCCTTCAGGTATTCCATGGCCGCGGCAACATCATCCTTGTCCGCTGTGGCGGGATCCAGGGCCATCGTTTCACAACTGGAACTCATGGAATAGGGTCCGTAGCCCACTCCCACCACAATGCCAAGAACCACCACCACCATGACGATGATGAACAGCTTGTTTCCCTGGGTGGACTTTCCTCGGCGCTCCAAGGGGGATGCGCCTCGGGGTTTGGGTGAGGGAGCAGCCTTGGCTTCGGGCTCTCCCGTTTCGGAAACGGGGTCGCCAAAGTCTTCATCTGGCTCAGTGACCGTCTCCATGGCGGAATCATCCACCGTGGGGATGTCAATCAGCTCGTCATCTGGCTTTTTTTTCGCCATAACACCCGTCCTTGCAATGGGTTGCCATTCTACAGCCTACAGACAGCCACCTCAAGAATTGCGGGTGACCACCTTCCACCAGGCCTTCCAGGGGGCATGGGTGAGATTGAGGGAATGTTTCCGGCAGTAATTTCGAAAGGCCTTGTCGGGGTGAAACTTGCTGTCATCCACATCCAGGGCCATGGAACCGT
>JBFWNO010000052.1:0-17508 GCA_050251015.1 Planctomycetota bacterium | reverse complement strand
CCAGGACTCTGGAAAGGTTGAGCACGGGATTCAAAATCAACAGGGCCTCGGATGGCCCGGCATCCCTTGTCATTTCCGAAAGGCTCAAGAGCCAGGTAGCTTCGCTGAAACAGGCCGTTGACACCACGGAAAGGGCCCATGACATGGTCTCCACCGCTGATGCGGCCCTGACCGAGATCAATGCCCTACTTGTGTCGATCCAAGATTTGATCATTGAAAGCGCCAATGACGGGGCTTTATCGCAGGAAGAGGTTCTGGCCAACCAATTTCAAGTGGACAGTGCGGTGGAAACCATCAATCGCATCGCGCAGACCACTTCGTTCGCCGGTCTCAACCTGCTCAACGGTAACTTCGATTACGTGGTCAGTGGTTTCGACTACACCACGATCTCCGATCACAGCATCTACGGTGCGCAGATCACCAACGGTGTGTCGCAAATTGCTGTCAACATCAAGGTCACGTCGAATGCTCAACGCGGTATCGTCAGTGTGGCCACGGCCAATGTGGGATCCCGCAACAACAGCGGCTTGTCTCTCTTGGTGTCAGGTAACAAGGGCAGCGAACTGATCGTTCTTGGGCCGGAGGCAAGTTCCCTCGACATCACCTCGGCCGTACACGCCCTGGTGTATGCCACAGGTGTGGATGCCACGATCTCGGGCGCCAACCTTGTGTTCAGGTCTGTCGATTATGGTTCTGACCAGTTTGTCAGTGTGCGTGATGTGACAAGGCAAAACATCGGCAATGAACTTTTGGATTCCAGGGATTACGGGAAGGATGTCGATGCGCTCATCAACGGGATCGCTGCTGCGGCTCGTGGTCTCAAGATATCTACCAATACGTTCCAGCTCAATGCCTCGTTCACGCTGAGTGCTGATTTCTTCACCGACAACAACACGGGAAGTGGGACGTCGGCGGTTTCGACCTTGATCATCACAAGTGGGGGTGCCACCTTCCAGTTGGGCGATGACTCGAACATCCGTGACCAGGAGTTCATCGGCATCCAGAGAATCACGGCAGACAACCTAGGGGATGGCAGTCTCGGTTTCCTCAATCAAATCATGACAGGTCAGGATTACCAGTTGCTTTCGAATCCTGAACATGCCCATAAGATTGTGGATGCCGCCATCGACGATATTTCCAACCTTAGGGCCCGACTGGGGGCATTTGCCGCCCATACGCTGGAGACAAATGTCACCTCGCTCCACACGGCGATCCTGTCCTTGGAAAATAGCCTGTCAAGGATCATCGATACGGATTTTGCCTCAGAGACTGCGCAATTCACCCGCAATCAAATTCTGGTTCAGGCCAGCACTTCGATCTTGGCCCAGGCCAACACAACGGCGCAGTCGGTCCTTCAACTGCTGCAATAAATCTCTCTCTCTCTCTCTCTCTCGGGAAGCCCGCGCCTCTGGCGGGCTTCCTCCTTTTTGATCTAAGATGAATGAATGAATCGCCAACCTAACCAGACGAGTGAAATCCGCGTCCGCTATGCGGAAACAGACCAAATGGGAGTGGCCTATCATGGGGCCATCCTGCCCTGGTTTGAGATCGCCCGCACCGATTGGCTTCGTCACACGGGGATGAGTTATCAAAAGATGGAGGAGGTGTTTTCCATTCATTTCGCCGTGGTGGAGGCTTCGTTCAAGTACATCCAACGCATCTATTATGACGATCTCATCGAGGCCAGGGCGAATCTGAGCGAATTGGGCGCTGTTCAACTATGCTTTTCCTATGAACTGGAATGCGTGAACAGGGGCGGTCTTTGTGTGACGGGCTTCTCAAGACATGCCTGTGTTGACAAAGAAGGACGGCCTGTCAGGATTCCTGACGAGATCAAGCGGCTGATTGCCGGCCACAAGTCTAGTTGACGGGGTCGACCTTCTGCAGGGCGGGTTCATCAAGGTTGCAGAAACCGCCGGAAGACATGTCGAGGATATGAACGCAGGTGGGGGCTTTGTGATCGCCTCCGTCGTTGCGATAGACGAGAAGTTGGTAGGAATCACGGGGAAGGTCATCAATCACGATTTCGTTGGCCCAGGGCTTGCGAAGACTGGCAGCCCATGGCGCCTTGTATTTGGGGAGCAGGGGATTGAATTCACTGTCTTGATCGGCACGCCACTTCCTGGGGGCCAGTACAAGAAAGCCGTTGCGCGGGGTGTAGTTTTTCGGCAAGTAGATTTTCATGCGTAAGCTGGGGTCCGCGACCTTAACTTCAGGCTCGGTCACAACCGGCGGCTTGTCTTCCGCAGGTGGTGCAATCTCCATAGTCAAGGTGGGAGCGTCTGAGGGAGGGGCTTTGGCCGGTGTTGTCACGATCATGGGCTGGGAAGGCATGCTTGGGACGACCACTTGGGGAATATCCTCGGGATTTTGCCTGTACCCGAAATAGAAGATGGCCCCAAGGATGGTGCTGGTGACGGCGATGGCGATGGGTCGGGTCAACAACATGGTTTCTCATCCCATTATACTGTGAGGTACATGAAGAAAGCCCTTGGGTTGGTGTTGAAGCTTGCCGTGACGGGTTTTCTCCTGTTCATGGTGATTCGCCAAATTCCATGGCGTGACAAGGCCTATTTGCTGACAACACAATCCGTTGATTTGGGCACTGTGATCAGCCCGGAAAATGATGCAGTGCGGTATGTCAATTCCAAGGGGAAGCCTGCCTTGGCCTACTTGAACAGGCCTGTCGATCTAGGGGAGGGCAGTATGGGGTGGATCCAAGCTGTTGAATTCACGCCGGATGCGCCGCTCAAGGCTATCAAGCTTGACATTATGGAGGGAGACCTCATCAAGGATTCCGGGGATCAAGTCACATTCAAGGTGGACAACAAGGAGGTCATCCTTTCTTCGGATCGACTTGCGGGTGGTGTTGATCTGGGCATTGAACCGGGATTTCCCACCCTCTTTGCCAGGATGCAACCTTGGTATTTCATTGCGGGGTTTTTGCTGATCTCTGTCAGCCAAATCGTGCCGGCCTTTCGTTGGTCGGGACTATTGAAGGTCCATGGGTTGAATTTGGGCGCCTGGGACAGTCTTCGACTGGTCTTCATGGGTTACTTTTTCTCCCAAATCATGCCTGGCACAAGTGGTGGCGATGTGGTGCGGGCAGTGTTTGTGGCGAAGAAAAGCAGTGACAGGGCGGCGGCGGCCCTAAGCGTGTTTGTGGACCGTGCTGTGGGTCTCTTTGGTATTGCCATCATCGGTTCCATCGCTGTCCTGCTCCAGTGGGAAAACCCCTTGATCCAGCATCACGGCCAGAAGATGGTGGCGCTGGTGACGACTTTCATCGTGGGGAGCTGCATTTATTTTTCCCGCACGCTCAGGAAGTGGACGGGCTTTGAATGGTTGATGGGTGTGCTTCCCATGGGGCGGCAGCTGAGGGAATGGGAACAGAAGATCTTTGTGTATGGTCACCACAAAAAAGCGGTGTTCAACGCTTTTATCCTCACCGGCGTCATCCAGATCAATTTCATCTTCGTCAATTATTTTTTGGCCCGATCCTTGGGTCTTGAGGAGGGCAACCTCGGCAAGTTTTTTGTGTTCATGCCTGTGATCACAGTGTTGATCGCCCTGCCAGTATCCTTTGCGGGTTTCGGGTTGAGGGAATACCTCTTTGTGCACTTTTTCATGGCCATGGGGATGAAGGGGGGAGTGGGTTTCGCCACGGCCTTGACCCAAGGGATCAGCATGTTGTTGTGGTCCTTGCTGGGTTGGCTGGCTTTTATCTCATTGAAAAAGGATGGAAAGTCGATTTCAGGGGGTTTTTTCAAGGATTCCCCCGTTCAAGAGACAGAGCTTGCCATGAATTCTGGCAAGCTTAGAATAGAGCCATGAAATTCAAATGTAGCGCCTGCGGCAATGTGCACCAAGTGAAGGACGAGTTGGCTGGTCGGACTGTGAATTGTCCCGTAGCCAAGAAACCGGTGAAGATTCCTTCAGCAGGTGCTCCTGCTGCACCTGCAGCAGCCAAAGGTGCCCCCAAGGCCGCTCCGAAGGCGGCTCCCAAAGCAGCGGGTGCCACCGCATCCAAGCCAACGGCCAAACCGGCGGTGAAGAAAGCAGCCCCCAAGCCTGTGGTGGCTGATGGCGATGATGCTGAGCAACCCCCGGTGAAGAGGCGCAAGGGCAAGAATATGCCTGCCATCATTGGGGGAGTCGTACTCTTGGTGGGTGGTATTGTGGGTTACGTCCTATACTCAGGTGGCGTTGATAAGCGCAATGCGGCCTTGCAAAAGGAAAAGGATAAAGAACTCCAGGCCGCCAAGGACAAGGAAGCCAGGGAGTTGGAGGCTAAGGCCGAGGCTGAAGCCGCTAAAACAGAAACCCCTGCTCCTGAAGACAAGCCTGCCGAGACTGAAGAGTCTTCGGAGCCTGAAAAGAAGCCTGAAGCTAAGCCCGATGAGCCATCTGAGGAGCCCAAGGTGGAAGAGGAGCCTGCCGCCGAAGAGCCTGAAGCTGAAGAGCCAACGGCTGATGAGCCTGAGGCAGAGCCCGAAGAGCCCGAAGCTGAGGAAGAGGCTCCCTCCGAATAAGTGGGTCAATAAAAAAGGCCCGATGAACGGGCCTTTTTACGAACTTTATTAAGGCTGTTGTTCAGCCAAGATTTTTATTGGCAAAGTCCCAATTCACCAGCGACCAGAATGCCTCAACATACTTGGGCCGGGCATTGCGGTAGTCGATGTAATAGGCATGCTCCCACACATCAATGGTCAGGATGGGCGTCTTCCCTGATGTGAGGGGACATTCGGCATTGGATGTGCTTTCAACCGACAGCTTGCCGGCGGAATCCTTGACGAGCCAGGCCCAGCCTGAACCGAACTGCTTCACTGCGGCGTTGGAAAGGGCCTCCTTGAATTTGTCGAAACTGCCAAAATCCCGATTGATGGCGTCGGCGATCTTGCCAGTGGGAGCTCCGCCACCTTTGGGCATCAACCCGTTCCAATAAAAGGTGTGGTTCCAGATCTGGGCGGCATTGTTGAAGATCGCAGCCTTTTTGTCAGCCGGGAGCGAGTCGCGGCCCTTGATCAGTTCCTCCAAACTCTTGCCTTCAAGGGGAGTCTTTTCGACCAGGCCGTTGAGGTTGGTGACATAGGCGTTGTGATGCTTGCCATAATGGAAATCAATGGTTTCAGCGCTCAGAACAGGGGCCAAGGCGTCCTTGGGCCAGGGAAGCGGGGGGAGTGTATGGGCCATGGAATCTCCTTTTCTCTTTAATCGTCAATTATGACGATATGTGGTCAAGACTTCAATAAGCCAAGGAAGCCAAAACCCGCGAGGCCGAGGGACTGCCGCAACGAATGCAGGCACCCTTTTCTTCCTTGCGGTCCAATTCCAGGTGACGGATCGTGACCTTGAATTCTTCCTTGAACGAGGCTTCGCAGGCGCTTTGGCCGCACCAGTGGATCCTCGAGAACACGCCTTCGGATCCCTCGTCATTGGCAAAGGCTTCCCTCATCTCCGGAATGGAGTCCATGTTTCGGGTTCTTGATAGTCTCCATGCACTGGCTTCCCTCAGGTAGGCTTCCTGGATCTCGGCCAGGATGGCGGGCGCCTTGGCCACGAACTCCTCGGTCTTCATGAAGGCCTTTTCCTTGTGGGGGCGGTCCCGGCGGGTGACACAGACCTGCCCCTGGGCCAAATCCTTGGGGCCAATCTCGACCCGGAGGGGAATGCCCTTCTTGATCCAATCCCAGGTCTTCTCGCCACCACGCATGTCGCGGGCATCGATGTGGGGACGCAACGCTGTGCCCGCATACATCTGGGAGCGCAACGAACTCGAAAGGTTCTTGAGGGCTTCCATGATGGGGCCCTTGTGCGAGGGATCAGGGATCACAGGAATCAGGACGGCTTGAGAGGGACTGACGCGGGGCGGAAGCCTCAGCCCGTCATCATCGCTGTGCGTCATCACGAGGGCCCCGATGAGGCGAGTGGAGACGCCCCAAGATGTTGTCCAGGCGTGTTCAATGCCGTTGGCTTCGTTGGTGAATTGGATGCCGGAGGCCTTGGCGAAATTCTGCCCCATGAAGTGGCTGGTTCCCGCTTGGAGTGCCTTGCCATCCTGCATCATGGCCTCGATGGAGTAGGTGCGCACGGCACCGGGAAAACGCTCGCTTTCGGTTTTTTCACCGCAGGAGACGCTCAAGGAGAGCACGTCGCGGGCAAAGGTTTCATAGACACGGAGCATGGTGAGGGCCTCGGCCTCGGCTTCCGCGCTGGTGGCATGGGCCGTGTGGCCTTCCTGCCAGAGGAATTCGGAGCTCCGGAGGAAGAGTCGGGTGCGCATCTCCCAACGCACCACATTGGCCCATTGGTTGATGAGGATGGGCAGATCGCGGTAGCTCTTGACCCATTTGGCAAAGCTCGCCCCGATGATGGTCTCACTGGTGGGACGCACAATGAGGGGTTCTTCAAGTTCGCCAGCGGGCCTGAGGCCTCCCTTGCCATCGTCCTCCAATCGGTGGTGGGTGACCACGGCGCACTCCTTGGCGAATCCGGCCACATGCTTGGCTTCCTGTTCAAAGAAACGCAGGGGGATAAACAAGGGAAAGTAGGCATTCTGGTGGCCCGTGTCCTTGAAGCGCTGGTCCAGATCGGCCTGGATTCTTTCCCAGATGCCATAGCCCCAAGGTTTGATCACCATGCAACCGCGGACCGGTGAGTTTTCTGCCAGGTCAGCGGCTTCAATCACTTTTTGGTACCACTCGGGATAGTTTTCCTTGCGGGTGGGGGTGATGGCAGTGGCGGCCTTTTGACTCATGGTGACTCCGTATGCGGCGATTATAGGAAATCCCTTAAGATGCAGGCAGGTGATCTGATGCTGAAGAGATTATGGCGCCTGATTGTTGGCGACCCCAAAGACTTCAAGAGCAAGGAGGCGATCCACGGCCTGAGCCTGGTGGCCTTCATGGCTTGGGTGGGGCTTGGGGCCGACGGCTTGAGTTCCTCATGCTATGGTCCCGAGGAAGCCTTCAAGGCCCTTGGCGAACACGCCTTCCTGGTGGTGCCCCTGGGAATGGTCATGATGTTCACGATTCTGATCATCACGGCAAATTACTGCCAGGTGGTCGAGCTCTTCCCCTCGGGCGGTGGGGGATACATGGCCGCCTCCCGCCTTCTGGGCCCCAAGACGGGTCTTATTTCGGGCATGGCCCTTCTTATTGATTATGTACTGACCATCTCGATTTCATGTTCCGAGGCCGCCGAAGCCGTCTTGAGTTTCCTCCCTCAATCTTTCCATCATCATGTCACCGCTACGGTGGTGGTGGTGATCTTCCTGATGATCTTCATGAACCTTCGGGGGGTGAAGGAAAGCATCAAGTTCCTGATGCCCATCTTTGTCTTGTTCATTGTCACCCATATGGTGGCTCTAGGTGCCACCTTCTTCGGGGATCCTGGGGCAGTAGGGGGGGTTCTTCATGAGGATGTGAGTGAAATGATGCGCCGGGGCGCGGACCCAGGGCTTGGGTGGTTCTCGCTGTTGGGCCCCCTGATCGCGGCCTATGCCATTGGTGCGGGCACCTACACGGGGATTGAGGCTGTGTCGAACTCGATGCAGATCCTCAGGGAGCCCAGGCATGTGACGGCCAAGAAAACCATGGTCCTCATGGGGATCTCGCTCACGGTGATGGCTGTGGGACTGCTGATCGGGTATCAGCTTGAAGGGGTGGCGGCCTCGGTGGCGGCCCTTCCCGAGGGGCTCATCAAGACCTACAACGCCGTCTTTCTTGAAAACCTCACCCATGACTGGACGATCCTGGGGATGAACATTTCCTCCCCCTTTGTGAAGGTCACCCTTGTTTCCGAGGCCTTCCTTCTTTTTGTGGCGGCCCAGGCCGGCTTTGTTGGGGGTCCCCGGATGCTGGCCACCATGGCCCCCGATGGCTGGGTGCCGCGCTGGTTTTCGCGTCTGAGCGACAGGCTCGTGATCTATGACGGCGTGTGGTTCATGGGGCTGGGGGCCATCTTCTTTGTCTGGCTCACGGATGCCAACGTGACCCTTTTGGTGGTGATGTATTCAATCAACGTGTTCCTGACCTTCTTCCTCACGCACGTGGCAATGCTCACGCACTGGTGGCGGCGGCGCGGCACCGAGAAGGTGGGCATGCGCCTGACGATCACGGTCACAGGGACCGTGCTCACAGGGATGATTCTGTTGATGATGTGCATCAAGAACTTTTCGAGGGGGGCCTGGGTGACTCTCCTGATCACCACGGCGGCCATCGGTCTCTCTGTGGCCATTCGTGCTCACTACCGCCGCATCAAGTTGATGACCCGCAAACTCGACCAGCTCCTGGATGTGGCGCCGGTGGGGGGTAAAGCGGCACCTGCCGAGGTCGACCCGCATGCGCCCACCGCCATCCTTCTTGTCAACGGGTACAACGGAATGGGCATCCATGCCCTTCTGAACATCTTCCGCCTCTTCCCGAACTACTACAAAAACTTCATCTTCATCTCGGTGTCGGTGGTGGACTTCGACCATCTCACCACCCCCGAGGAGATCGAGACCTTCAACCGTTCATGTGAAGACGATCTCAAGAAGTACGTGGCCTTCTGCAACGGCTTCGGCCTGCATGCCGAGATCCGCCACGGGATCGGGCTGGACTCGGTGGCTATTCTGGAAGGGATGTGCAAGGACCTGGCCAAGACTTACAGCCGTTGCATGATCTTCGGTGGCCAGCTGGTGTTCCCCAAGGAGAACATCTTCACTCGGGCCCTCCACCGCAACGTGTCCCACGACCTGCAAAAGCGCCTTCATGCCGAGGGAATCGGAGTGATGGTGCTGCCCGTGCAATTGGGCAAGAAGCGCACCCCGGCTTAAGTTCCGCTGCCCCCGTCGTGCGGGTTCAACTTCCCGATGAGTAGTTGGGCGCTTCCTTAGTGATGGTCACATCGTGGGGATGGCTCTCCACGATCGAGGCGTGGCTGATGCGGATGAACTTCCCTCGCTTCTGGAGCTCTGAGATGGTGCGGGATCCGGTGTAGTGCATGGTGGCCTTGAGGCCGCCGATGAACTGGTGCACCACGGCCGAGAGCGGACCCTTGAAGGGGACCCGGCCTTCGATACCCTCCGGGACGAGTTTGGCGCTTTCAGCCACATCCCCTTGGGCGTAGCGGTCTTTGCTCCCGAGCTGCATGGCGCCCAGCGAACCCATGCCCCTGCAGGCCTTGTAACTACGACCGCCGACCAGAATCACCTCGCCAGGGCTTTCGGCCGTGCCGGCGAAGAGGCTTCCGAGCATCACGGCGTTGGCTCCGGCCACCAGGGCCTTGGCCACGTCGCCGGAATAGCGGATGCCACCATCGGCAATCACAGGCACACGCGCCCTGCGGCAGGCGGCTACGGCCTCCATCACGGCAGTGATCTGGGGTACGCCGATTCCAGTCACGATGCGGGTTGTGCAGATACTTCCGGGGCCAATGCCCACCTTCACAGCGTCTGCCCCGGCCTTGACCAAGGCGGCAGCCCCTTCACGGGTGCCCACGTTCCCGGCCACCACATCCACCTTGAACGACTTTTTGATCTTTCTGACCAGTTCCAGGACCTTTTTGGAATGTCCATGGGCCGTGTCGACCACGATGAGATCCACACCGGCGCTTGAAAGAGCCGCGGCCCTCTCGAAATCAAGGGCACCCACGGCAGCCCCGACGCGAAGCCGCCCCTGGCTGTCCTTGCAGGCGTGAGGGAAGACCTGACTTTGATGGATATCTTTCATGGTGATCAGGCCCTTGAGATGCCTTTTGGCATCGATCAGGAGGAGCTTCTCGACCTTGTTTTTGTAGAGGATGTCACGGGCTTTCTCCAGCGAGGTTCCCGGCCTGGCCGTCACCAGGTTGTCCCGGGTCATGACCTCGGAGACGGGGAGGGTCTTGCGGTGCTCAAATCGGAGGTCGCGATGGGTGATGATGCCCAGCACGCGGCCTTGGCGGTCCAGGACGGGGAGACCGGAAATGTGTTTGCTGGCCATGATCTCCCGGGCCTGCTCCACGCTGGCATCAGGACGGAGGGTCTGGGGATCCTTGATCACACCATTGGCCGTCCTTTTGACAATCTCCACCTGCCGGCATTGGTCGGAGATGCTCATGTTCTTGTGGATCACACCAAGGCCCCCTTCCTGGGCCAGGGCGATGGCCAGGCGGGCCTCCGTCACAGTGTCCATGGCGGCACTCATAAGGGGGATGTTGAGCGTGATGTTCCGGGTCAGCCTGGTCCGGGTATCGACCTGGGAGGGGATGACATCGCTGGCAGAGGGCAGGATCAGGACATCGTCAAATGTGATCGCGTTGCCGTTGGAGATCTTGGCCATGTTGGCTATCCTTTGGCCGATTCTAACAGAAGGCTCTGATATTATTGAAGCATGAAGCACATTGGTTTGATGGCCCTGTTTTGTTTGAGCGCCTGCGGGGAACCCGCACCCTTGACACAGTGTCGCTTGCAACCGGAGGGTGCCCTACTGGAAGCCGCCCGTCCACGTGCCACAGACCACCTCCATTTTGCCCTGGCTGACAAGACGGGGCTGGTGTGCGCTTCCGGTCTCACTGCCGGACAGGTGCATGAGGAAGTGTTCAAGGCGGAATGTGAATCCCGACCCATCAAACTCATACCCTCCGACCAACCCATCCTCCGACTTGTGTTGGAATCCGTCGAGTGTCGGGATGAGGATTCGTGGGACATGGTGCCGGGGGCCTTCATTCCCGGACTCCTGCCCTTTGGGCCTCTGGGTTTTTGGTGGTTCTACAAGGATGTGAAAGTGGATACCCCTTCCCTGACGACCCATGTGACGGTGGAGCATGGGGGGCGCAGCCTGCACATTGATGTGACCGTGGTTCGCGCGGTGGACACGCAGGAAGACCTTCTCCGCGGCGCTCTGAGCGAATCCACGCGCAGGGCCCTTGAGTGGCTTTATCCGGAGGTCTCATGAGGTTCCGCACGCTGGAAGAAGCGGCCAAAATGAGCGGTTGGCACATGGAGGCCTACCAATTCATCCTGGAATCCCTGCAACGAACGCTCAAGGAACAGCATGCAGCCCGGGGGCCCAAAACCCGCCGCAAGCACATCACTGCTCAGGAACTCCTCAAGGGCGTCGTCACCCATGCCGCCGACCGTTTCGGGTATCTCGCACCCACGGTTTTCTCGCAATGGGGAGTCCGTCGGAGCGAAGATGTGGGTTCGATGGTTTTCCAGATGATCGATCTCAAGCTCCTCAAGAAGAATCGTAGCGACAAGCAAAGCGATTTTGACAGCGCCATGGACCTCCAGTCCGCACTGCAAGAGGCCAGTCAGCACGCCTTCGACCGCGTGTCTGACCCCAACTCATGACCTCATTCCGGGATGTGACGCACAGCCACGCCTTCAAGATGGCGGTGTATGTGCTCATGTCCGCCCTTTTCGCCCTTTTCATCTATGCGCTCAGGGATGTCCTCAATCCCTTCCTGATTGGGGCCATCATTGCCTACGTGCTCGAGCCTCTGGTCCGGAAAGTGATGGGGTTCGGACTCAGCCGCCCGATGTCGGTTGTGGCGGTCTACATGGTGGTGCTCCTCGTGTCGGGCGTGATCATTGCATTCACGGTGGTGGGGTTGGAACGGCAGATCCGCGATATTGCGATGAGCATCCCTGACGATACCTTTGAGGATGCCAATGGCAATGGGAAGTGGGAGGCGGGTGAGACCCTTCTTGCCGACCACAATGCCAACGGAACATACGACTTGGGTTACAGGGGTATCCTTCGTGGGAAGGCCGAGGCCTTGATCATGAGGTGGAACGCGGCATTCCCCACCCTGTCTTTTGCCTGGGAGGATGCCCGCGAGGCCTTCAAGACGAAGATGGGACTTTCCAACCTGGGGTTGAGCGCTTCGGATGGCATTGGATACGGGCAAAAGGCCCTGGCCATTGCCATCAACAGTGCAGGCGGATTTGGTTGGTTCCTCCTTTCGCTGGTTCTGATCCCCTTGTATGCCTTCCTCCTCCAAAATCTGGTTCCCCCCATGAGCCAAAAGATGCCAGCCTTGATTCCTGCCGACTTCAGGGCCCGGACACTTTCCATCTTCAAACGCATCGACAGGGAGATCAGCGCCTTTTTTCGGGGCAAGATCATTGTCTGTTTTCTCAAGGGACTCCTGACATGGGCGCTCCTGGCCATGCTGGGCGTTCGATTTTCCTTTTTCATCGGCTTCCTAGCGGGGGCTCTTTCGGTGATTCCCTACCTCGGTGCCGTGACAGGATCATTGTTTGCCGTGTCGTTGGGTTTCCTAGACGGCTTGGGTCTGATGCACGCTGTCTGGGTGCTTGTGGTGTTCGCCATCATGGAGGTCATCGAGTTCTTCCTCAACATGGTTGTCTTCGGCAAGGAAGTCGGTGTCCATCCCCTGGCGTTCATTCTGTCCCTGTTCATCGGGGGCGAGCTCTTTGGATTGTTCGGTGTGATCATGTCGGTGCCCCTACTTTCGGTGGCCACCATCCTCTTCAAGGAGTTTGTGGTCCCACTCTTGAATGACCTTTCCGATTCATCGAAGGCGCCTTCTCAGGCCCTATAATGAAGGAATGATCAAGCTCAAGTTCCTTGTTGCCGGCATCCTCACATTCGTCATGCTCTCATGCGCTGATGGCGAACCTTCCGGCTATGTCACTGAGGTCACCGATGGGGTGACGTACAAGGCTCCCTACACATTCATTGATTCGGCCTCCGAACAGATCACCATCCAGCTTGCCGGTGTGGGTTGCGACGACATGGAGAGCCAAGACCTCAAAACGGCCTATTTTGGCGCGAGGGCCCGGCACTATGCTGCGGAATGGCTCAAGCAAAGGGTCACCGTCGAACGTCCGGTGAGGGACACCTCGGGTCGATTGATCCGACGTTGGGTTCTTTTGAAATCCGTGAAGGACGGCGAATACCTGCACGAAGCACTGTTGCGCGAGGGATTAGCCTTCGAGTCGCTCAGTGGCATTGATTTGCCGGAGATCTCGGGACGAATCCGAGTGTTGGAACAGGAAGCCAGGGCCAAGAAGGTTGGCCGTTGGGCGGGCACCATGCCCGATGAGCGTGAAATGGCTGAATGGGTGAGCAACCAACGCTCCCTGCTGGGGGGCTTGATGGCCAATTTCACCTCCAAGACTCCTTCGATTCCAAGCACTCCAAGTCAGCCATCGATGCCGACGCCTGAGCCTGTGAATCCACCTGTCGTGCCCACTCCTGATGTGGCTCGCCCCCTGCCGTCCATTCCGGCCACCATGAGCCCCGACGGCGCGAAGGTCGTGGCCCATGTCGATGCTTTGGCCAAGGCCTCCCGTGACAAGTTCCTTCAATGGCAGGCTTCTGATGCCGGAGCCCGTGTCCAGGGTGCTCCGGCCTTGAGGTCGGATCTCAGGGCCGTGAAAATTGCGGTGATGGATGCCCTTGACGACAGCAACATGCTGGATGCTGTCCAAAGGGCCTATCTCGAGAGCATCCGCGAGGACATGAATCGCGTGATGAAAATCATCGACGCTGTTGTCAAACCCTAACCGCATGGGAGGCTCATCCTCCAATGGTGGCGTTCATATCCTCGACATCCTGAAGGACAGGGGGTTCTTTTTCCAGTGCACCGATGAGGCAGCCCTGCGCAAGGTCCTTGACCTTTCAGTGCCGGGGTGCAAACCGGTGACCTTGTATGTGGGTTTCGATGCCACCGCTGAAAGTCTTCATGTGGGCAATCTCACAGCGCTCATGGCCATGCGGCATTTTCAGGCGACGGGCCATCGCGTGGTGGCCCTGGCCGGCGGGGCCACGACACTCATTGGGGATCCCACCGATAGAACAGATCTTCGCAAAATGCTCACCAGGGGGCAGATTGCCGCCAATGTGGAGTGCATCAAAAGCAACTTCCGCCAGTTCCTGCAGTTTGATGGGTCGGATGGGCCTCGTGTTGCCCTCAAGGCCTCGGCTCCCGTCCACTCTTCCCTGCTGGTGAACAACCTTGATTGGTTGGGGGAGCTCAACTACCTCGAGTTTCTCCGCGATTACGGAGTCCACTTCTCTGTCAACCGCATGGTGGCTCAGGACAGTGTGAAACTTCGCATGGAGAAGGGGCTGACTTTCCTGGAGTTCAACTACTCGCTTCTCCAAGCCTTTGATTTCATGCACTTGAACAAAGTGATGGGATGTTCGCTCCAATGCGGGGGGGCCGACCAGTGGGGGAATATCGTTGCGGGGGTGGACCTGACCCGCAGGATGAATCAGAAAGAGGTCTTTGGTCTGACCTTCCCCCTGCTCACGACAGCCGATGGAAAAAAGATGGGGAAGACGGCATCTGGTGCCGTGTGGCTTTCGGCGGATCTCCTGAAACCTTACGACTATTACCAGTATTGGGTCAATGTTGATGATGCGATGGTGGAGACGTTGCTCAAGCGTTTCACGGAGGTCCCTCTTGATCAGATTGCGGAGCTTTGCCGTGAGGGAGGTGCTGCCTTGCGCAAGGCGAAGGAGACCCTGGCCTTCGAAGCCACCCGTCTCTGTCATGGAGATGTTGAGGCCCTGAAAGCCCGTGAGGGTGCCAAGGCGGCCTTTGGCGGGGGAGGTGACGTGAGCCAGATGCCGACCCACGAGATGTCGGAAACCGAAGTCGGCCTGATCAGGCTGGCCGATCTCTTCGTGCGGGCAGGCCTCTGCTCCAGCAAGGGTCAATTCCGGAGCGAACTGGGCAAGGGTGTCAGAATCAATGATGAGGTCATCGCCGATATCGGTCGTGTTGTGCAAAGATCCGATCTGGGGCAGGATCGATCCTGTCTCTTGAGGCTTGGCAAGAAGGCCATGAGGATTGTCGTAAAATAGGGTCTCGAACAGGAGATCCTATGACCACAGCCGCCACCCAGCCCGCCGGAGACCGCATTGTGATGAAGAACGGGGTCCTGCAGGTCCCCGACAGGCCCGTGATCCCCTTCATCGAGGGTGACGGCACCGGGCCCGACATCTGGAAGGCCAGCGTGGCGGTGATCGATGCGGCGGTGGAGAAAGCCTACAAGGGCAAGAAAAAGATCGCCTGGCATGAGGTGCTCGCCGGCGAGAAGGCTTTCAATGCCGTGAAGAACTGGCTCCCTGACGAGACTGTGGAGACCATCGACAAGTACCTGGTGGCCATCAAGGGCCCGCTGACTACGCCGATTGGCGGCGGGATCCGTTCGCTTAACGTGACATTGCGCCAGAAGATGGACCTCTACGTCTGCCTCCGTCCTGTGCGCTGGTTCAAGGGCGTCCCCAGCCCGGTGAAGCATCCCGAGGATGTGGACATGGTGATCTTCCGCGAGAACACCGAGGACATCTATGCCGGCATTGAGTGGGAGGCCGGGTCTCCCGAGGCCGAGAAGATGCTCAAGTTCCTCAAGGACGAGATGAAGGTGAAGTATCCCTTCGTGCCGAACACCGGCATCGGCATCAAGCCTGTCTCGAAGGAGCGCACCGAGCGCCTTATCCGCGCGGCCATCCGTTATGCCATCGACAACAAACTGCCCAGCGTGACCCTTGTGCACAAGGGCAACATCATGAAGTACACCGAAGGGGCCTTCATGAAGTGGGGGTATGAATTGGTCAAGAAAGAGTTCGCCGACAAGGCCGTCAGTTGGGATGACTGCAAGGGCGATCCCAAGGGCAAAATCCTCGTCAAGGACAGCATTGCCGACATCACCCTCCAGCAGGTGCTCACCAGACCCAAGGAGTTCTCGGTGATCGCCACCCTGAATCTCAACGGCGACTACCTTTCAGATGCCCTTGCCGCCCAAGTGGGGGGGATCGGCATCGCTCCAGGGGGGAACATCAACTATGTCAATGGAGCGGCGCTCTTTGAGGCCACCCATGGCACGGCCCCCAAGTATGCCGGCCAAGACAAGGTCAATCCCGGAAGTGTGATCCTGTCGGGGGAAATGATGCTCCGTTACATGAAGTGGACGGAGGCCGCCGATCTCATCATCAAGGGGATGGACGGGGCCATCCAGGCCAAGAGCGTGACCTACGACTTTGAGCGCCTGATGGAGGGTGCCAAACTTGTCTCCTGCTCGCAGTTCGGGCGGGAGATCATCAAGCACATGTCTTGATGGCCAACTCCACTCGGGGTCCTGTCGCCGGCTGTCGCGCGGACGCTCCGCTCCGCCTTGTTCGCCTGCCGGCGCCACCCCTCGCGTTGTGAGGTGACATGATGGAGGACCCTGCCTTTTTCGAATCCTGGATGCGCGAGGCCTTGAAAGAGGCCCGCGCCGCGGCTGAAGATGAAGAGGTTCCCGTGGGCGCGGTGGTCATCCTGAACAACAGGGTGATCGGGCGCGGACACAACCAGGTGGAGGGTCTCCGGGATGCCACGGCCCACGCCGAGATGATCGCCCTCACGGCCGCCAGTGAAGCCGCCAAGGATTGGCGCCTGGAGGATGCCACCCTGGTGGTCACCCTGGAGCCCTGTGTCATGTGCTACGGAGCCGCCCTCCAGACGCGGGTCGGCAGGATCATCTACGGGGCCCCGGAGCCCAAGTTCGGGGCTTGCGGGTCCAGGGTGGCACTTCACGAGGAAAAAAAATTGATTCGACGCCCGGTCATCGTGCCTGGAGTGATGGCGGAGGAAGCGGCGGCCTTGATTGTGGGGTTTTTCGGCAAAATCAGGATGAAAGACAAGGCTTAGATATCTCCCGTATGCCTTGATCAAACGCGGCCTTCTGCGGTTTGCCATTCCATGAAATAACTGAGCGTGGTGAGATGAGTCTTGGGACTTTAGGTGGCTACCGGTCTGGTGTCGGGTAGGGTCTCAGACCCTGTGGAGATGGGTTGGCTAATTTCTGTGAAGCCCATGGCATCTCAAAAAGCTCCACGGTGGGTCCGCCGGCCTGAGCGCCCCACATACGCCAGAGAAGCCAATCGGAGTTGTTGGGCCAGGCCCAATCGGAGCGGTTGGGCCAGCCCCAGTCCGGGTCTTTCTGGCCAGGGCAGGGGCTCCACTGCCCCACCAGTGTTCCGGCTTCCACAATCTTCGAGGAATCGAGGCAGGCCTTGTGTCTCTGCCAGTTCTGGTTCCTCAGGTAATAGCTGAGTCCAGCCCCCTGCATCAAGGTTGCCATTTTGTTGGTGTCGGTGTCAGCGGGAATCGACCTGAAATCCACGACCTGGAACCCTAGGCTCGACTCGCCTGGGGGGGCGGCATCCAGTCTTGGACCCAGATGATCGTTCAGGATGCCTGATCCGGGGCTGATATGTTTGCGCACAAAATTGTAGGCCTGAGTGCGGGTGTCGTTCATCAGAAGCTGGTTGAATTTGAGGATGGAAGCCGCATTCCACAAACCCAGGATCGTCAGTGCAAAGAGGGCTAGCTGACGCCGTTTCTTCCACAGTCTCAACCAGGCCCAGGCACTCAGGACGGTAGCGGCATGCATCACCATGGAACTGCGGCGTACCTGGTTGGTGCTCATGCAACCCATCAGAAACTGGTAGGGCAGTGTGGTTAGGAGGACGAGAAGCCATTCGGGCTTTTTCCAGTCGCCCGTCCTGAAAAGCAGGA